>NZ_JACJUV010000001.1:900000-1175000 GCF_014218805.1 Teredinibacter franksiae
AACCGAAAGCGCAGCCCCGCCTCGCGCATCACCATCGGTTTTAGTCAGCACAACACCGGTAAGTGGCAGGGCTTCATTAAAAGCTTTGGCGGTATTTACTGCGTCCTGGCCAATCATTGCGTCAATGACGAACAGGGTTTCAACCGGATTAAGGAACTTGTGCAGCCCCTGAATCTCGCTCATCAATTCGTCGTCGATATGCAGTCGACCGGCAGTATCCACCAGCAACACATCCATATGGGTCTTTTTAGCCTGAGCCAACGCCGCCTTGGCAATGTCCACAGGCTTCTGATCTGAAGTGGAAGGAAAAAATTCCGCCTCCACCTCCTCCGCAAGGGTTTCAAGCTGCTTAATCGCTGCTGGGCGGTATACGTCAACACTCACCACCATAACCTTCTTCTTTTCTTTTTCCCGAAGAAAGCGTGCCAACTTGGCTACAGTGGTTGTTTTACCCGCACCTTGCAAGCCAGCCATCAAGACAACCGCTGGAGGCTTAGCGGCAAGGTTTAATTGCTCATTGGCCTCACCCATAAGCTGGGTGAGCTCACTTTCAACCACCTTTAAAAATTGCTGGCCGGGATTTAGAGCCCGCGACACTTCCACACCCTGAGCGCGCTTTCGCACATGGCTGGTAAACTCTTTCACCACCGGCAGGGCAACATCGGCTTCTAACAGCGCCTTGCGCACATCACGCAGGGCCTCTTGAATATTGTCGTGATTGAGACGAGATTTACCGCTGATTTTTTTCAGCGAACGCGTCAAACGATCTGAGAGGTTCTCAAACATAGGTCAATGCAAAACTTATACAAATTATGGAATATTGAAGCCACCGACGGCAGCGGGGCGCAAGTATAATCGCACTCGAAGGCAAATACGACTCCTGCCGCCTTGCACAGTAGAGGCGGAAAGCACTAACCTATCATGTTTAAACCCTTAGGAACCTTATTTGGTTATGTTTAGCGCCATAACAATCATGCTTTACTTAGCTGCCTGGGCCTTTCTCCTCCATGCCACTATTCGCCGCGAAGGCCTGAAGGAAAAACGGCTGCTGGTGTTTATTGCACTGGGAACACTGGTACATTTTGCTGCTGCCTACATATCCATTAAGTTTAATTCGGCCTACCAGTTTGGCTTCTTTAAGGTGCCGTCGCTCTTCTTTGCGGTAATCAACTTGGTTGTGCTGCTCAGCAGTATGCGCAAACCTTTACACAACCTATTCCTGTTTCTTCTACCGCTATCGGTCGCCTCCATTTTGATTTCTGGACTGGAGCAGTCGGCAATGAAAACGACGGAACAATTAAGCCTACCGGTTATCTCCCACATCCTCCTGTCTATTCTGGCCTACAGCTTGCTAGCTATCGCCAGCCTACAGGCCCTGCTGCTGTCATACCAAAACTACCAGCTGAAACACAAGCATCTACGCGGTGTCATGGGGCTCTTGCCGCCTCTGCAAACCATGGAAACCCTGCTCTTCGAGCTGGTTTGGGCAGGCGAGATTCTACTTACACTTTCCATTGTTACCGGCTTAGTCTTCACCCACAGCTTCTCAGAACAGCATGTATCCCATAAAGCTGTATTCTCTATGATCTCTTGGCTCATCTACGCATTACTGCTTTGGGGCCGCCACACCCTTGGCTGGCGGGGTGCAGCAGCGATTCGCTGGACGCTAGGCGGGTTTGCAGCACTGATGCTGGCCTACTTTGGCAGTAAGCTAGTACTCGAGATCATTCTCGGCAGAGTGTAGCCCCGCCCTTGAATGCCTCTGAGAACTCGTTCAAGATACCGTCTCGCGGATTAGACAGGCAATAAACTCCTTGGACACCTTCCCTACCGACCTACTAATAGGTTTACTGGTCGCACTTATCTTCCTCTCTGCTTTTTTCTCCAGCTCTGAAACCGGTATGCTATCGCTCAATCGCTATCGGCTGAGGCACTTGGTAAAAAAGAAGCATAAAGGCGCCGTACGCGCCGCCAAGCTCTTGGAAAGGCCCGACCGTCTAATTGGCGTGATATTAATTGGCAACAACTTAGTAAACATTTTTGCCACGCTTATCGCCGGTGCCGTGACCACACACCTGTTTGGCGAATGGGCTACGGTTGTGGTTTTACCGATTGTCCTCACACTCGTCATTTTAATCTTTGCGGAAGTCACGCCCAAATCCTTAGCAGCCGTATATCCCGAAAAAATTGCTTTTACCGCTAGCCTTATATTGTTACCGCTGCTCTTTATTCTTTACCCCATAGTCTTGCTGGTAAACAGCATTTCAAACGGGCTGGCGCGCATGTTCGGACTAGACCCATCTAAGGCACGCAAAGCCGATCATCTGCGGATGGACGAATTACGCACTGTGGTAGATGAAGCCGGCGAGCTTATTCCCGACCAACACCAGGGCATGCTACTGAATGTGCTGGATTTGGAAAAAGCCACTGTCGAAGACATTATGGTGCCGCGTAACGAGGTCGAAGGCATTGACCTTGAAGATGACATCAAAGACATACTGGCCAAAATTCGCTCAGCAGATTACACCCGCCTACCGGTTTACACCGGCGACATTAACAATATTGTTGGAATCCTCCGCCTGCGAGATGCCCCCAAGTTTCTCACGGGCAACGACGACAAACTGACCACCGCCGATATCCGCAAGCATCTGCGAGAGCCCTATTTCATTCCCGAATCCAACCCACTCCCCACTCAGCTGAAAAACTTTCAGCACGACAAGCACAGCATGGCAGTGGTAGTAGATGAATACGGTGAAGTTCAGGGAATAGCCACGCTAGTAGATTTACTAGAAGAAATTGTCGGCGACTTCACCACCGACGCCGCCGAAGATGCCCATGAAAGCATTGTTGAATGCGCCGATGACTGGTACTTGATCGATGCATCTGAATTTGTTCGCGATATCAATCGCAACTTGGGCTGGGAGCTACCCACCGATGGCCCCAAAACCATTAACGGCATAATAGTCGAGTATTTGGAAAATATTCCCGATGCAAACGTGAGTTTTGAGATAGATAAATATCGCTTCGAAATCGCCGAACTCAGTGAAACCCGTATTGAAAAAGCGCGTATATCTGAGCTTGCTATCTGATCACTTCAGGTGCTTCATGATGGTTACGGGTTAACGTAATATTGTAGAAGCACGCGAGAAAATCTACCAAAACTCGGGCAGTAAACCCCCAGATGGTAAACCCTGCGTACTCATATACCGGCGCCCAATACTCCCTACCGCCCACAACAAACACATCCGTTCGCACTCGCCTATCCGCTTTTAATATCGACAGTGGAAACCAGAAAAGATCCGTTAATTCCTCGGGGTTAGGCTCAAGCCGACTATTCGCCGGTACACGGCCCACAAACGGAGTTACCCGCGTGCCCATTCGGGTATAGCTGGGTTTCAACTCTGCGAGCACTTTAACCTTACCAGGTTCCAAGCCCACCTCTTCACTTGCTTCCCGCAGCGCGGTAAAACACAAGTCGCAATCTCCTGGTTCCCACTTGCCTCCAGGAAAAGCAACTTCACCACTATGGCTACTGAGATGTGCCGCCCTCAAAGTGAGCAGCACCTCCTCTTCCCCAGTTGGCTTATCAGAAACCGCCAGCAACACCGCAGCCTGTTTATTATATGCCTTGCTCATAGTGCCTAGCCTCTAATGAGTGAATGCTAACACTTTGTTATTAACATAGGCTGTAACTTGAACACACTTTCGATCACCGTACAAATTTTCACCTTTCGTTGATATAGCCGCCACACCACGCCAGCCCTACATATAACCAATTGATATAAATATAGCTATACACATAGCGCATAGATGTTTGATAGCATAAATTTTACACAGCCTTTTTTGTTTGTATATCAATCAAAAAGAGCAGAATCATTAGGAGGTGTGACCGGTTTGCGGCTGGGGGGCTTCAAACCAACAACACTGCCGGGCAGTACTTATTTAGGCGCAGCGATATATCCGCTGTTGCCAGTGTTTACGTAAGAGGCAGACAACGATGAACAAACGGCCAAATTTCGACCAATTAATCCGATTGGCTGAGCATCAACCCGAAGCGCTTGAGGCTTTCCGCAAACGTGAAATAGAGGCCTTGATCGATAGCGCTCCAGAAAGCTATCAGCGACGCCTGCGCGGCCTGCAATTTCAAGTAGATGCGCAACGTCAAATCCACAAAACCCCAATGGGCGCCTGTGTCGCTATATCCAAGATGATGCACGACTCTCTTAACCAGCTGAACCACTACCTTAACGCTGAACGCAACCACAGCGCCGCAGACGCCACACAGGTCAAAGCGCTTAACGAAGCTGCTCGCGTCATTCCATTTTCACCCGTAGGCTAATTTTCACCCGCAAAGTAGACTAGTCGCTTACCAACGCCCACATTGACCAGGCAGGTTCTTCGTAAGGATGAGCCTGCTTCATGGCGGTAATCACAGCCTTCTTGCTTTCCTGTTGCACCACCAACTCCACCCGATACTCCTGAACAGTTTCAATTTGGCCCTGCTCACCGATAAAAGGGTTGGCTCCAGCATTGGCACGAAACTGCCCTACGCCAAGCGTTTGCCAGCAGCAGCTATCGTAATGACCTAATCTTCCGCCTCCTGCATCGAATACCGCCTGCTTCACAGACTCAACATAGGATTCCGGAACATAAAAAACAAACTGGTACATGGCTATTCAGTGCCCTCCCTCTCTTACTTTTGCAACGACGGCTGTGTAACATAGCGACCGCCTTCCACCACACAGCTTCCATTATGCGATTATTTGTCGACAACCTCACCAACGTTGATTTTAGTTATCTGGACACCAAGCGCGGGCTGGTAGGCGAAACTTGGCTCGCCAGCATTGAGCTGGACGGAACCCTTGATGCTCAAGGCATGGTTTGCGACTTTGGTATAGTAAAGAAAAAGCTCCGTAAATGGCTGGACCAAACGCTGGATCACTGCCTATTGGTGCCAGAAAAAAGTCCAGCGTTACAGTTGCAAAGGACCCACGCCTCTCACGGTATTAACTGGCACCTCGAAGACGGCAATATTTTGAAATGCGCTTCCCCTCTGCAGGCCATTACCTTGGTGGATGCAGAAACCATCTCGCCAGTAACGGTTGCCGAATGGTGTATCACCCAGTTGCGCTCACAATTCCCCAGCACTGTAAAAAGCTTAAAATTAGATTTTACATCGGAAGTCATTGCTGGCCCCAGCTACCACTACAGCCACGGTTTGAAAAAGCACGACGGTAACTGCCAGCGTATTGCTCACGGCCACCGGTCAAAAATAGAAATTAAACGCAATGGTAAGATTAACCCCACCGACATGGCGCAATGGGCGGCAAAGTGGGCAGATATCTATATCGGTACGCGTGAAGACCTCAGTACCACCAGCGAATCGGCCTTCGACCCCGATAACTACGCCTTTTTCTACTGTTCTGGGCAAGGTGAATTTTCACTGTCTATCCCTCGTAACCGTTGTTATCTCATAGGCACCGACTCGACAGTAGAATTTATAGCCCAACACATTGCCAATACGCTCAAGCAAGAGAACCCGAATGATCACTTTGAAGTTAAAGCATTCGAAGGAATTGGTAAGGGTGCTATTGCGCAAGCCTAAGCTCAGACTCCACGCTAGCGCGCTGCTCACATGGAGCTCCAGTTTGGTAGCGGAATAATGTACGTGTATTGCCTACTTCAATATGAGAAAAGCTTACCGTACTGGCGTCCTCCCGGTGCATACAAAAACTAAACGCCGATGGCTTATCGCCATGGTCTCGGTGTAACCGGCAGAAATCCTCAGCCGTATTATTTTTTTTACCAGCAATGAGCTTTTGGTAACGTTCTAGCCGTGCAGCCTGTACTTCAAAATAGTATTTAGCCGAAGAAATGAGTGGGCTTTCGCTGTACCCCAACTCTAACGCTCTGCCCGTCCATCGCCACGTCGTCACACGCTTATCTCCACCAGTCTCAAACAATAGCAACGTGAAAGGCGCGAACTTTTGCAGTGTCAATAACGCCAATTCAGCTTCTATCTCCTCTCCATTTTTACTTGTGCAGAGCCTTCTAATAATTCGCCCCCGGGAAACCAGCTTGCCCTTGGGCGGGAGCCCTTGATAAAAGTTGAGCAGCGCCAGCGTACAACCGGCAGAATTAGTTGAAATCCAACTTCCCCCGCCTACAGGGTCAATGGGCATTAAGGCCACCACACCATTTTCGCTGATACTTTCTGGCGGTCGCGCACTAGCCCGTGTTTTCTGTTCATCACGATTAAAAAAAACATGGTATTTATCGGCTTCGTACAGCCAACTAATCGTACACATTTGCTAGCCCGTACCGCTAAGAGGTTTGTGCCTTAAAAAAGGTAACCGTTGCCGGAGCAACGCCCAAACATTCTTCCACTGGCACACCTTGAAGGCGAGCAGCGATTGAAATAATAGCCAAATGATGAACCGTATGACTGGCAACAAAAACAAGTTCACGCACCATACCTGACGCCAATTCGGCACTATAGGTTTCTTCCAGAGTTACCTCCGTTCGCACCGTACAGCAGCTTTTTTGGTCTGAAATATCCAGCCCCTGCAGCCACGCCAACACCTCTACCAATTCATTTTTTGCCAACTGTAATTCACGTTCGCAGGCAGCATTTCTACGGCGAATATCATAATCAACAATTGCCGGGCCACCTTCATGTAAGTTATCCATCGCCGTAATCAAGGCGCGATACATATCGAGGATATGCCGAAAATGACAGCCTATTGAGTTGCTCATAATGGGCCGATGAACACAGGTAAATTGCTCACTCGATATTCGCGTGAGAAATCTCAAGCACTGATTCACCGCTTCAATATTCCCTTGTACCACAGGTGTTTGAGTCATTCACTGCCCCTTATGTTTAAAGCGTAAACGACTATGAGGTGAAAGCACATCGGCAACAACTAAGCCGGTAGCGCTGGCCCAGGTTATACAAGCCATAAAAAAAAGTGCCCCGCCATCATTGCCCACCATTTCCCCCGAGACAGAAAAAGCAGGCATCACAATGCCTAAAGGTGTAAACAAGTGGAACACAATTGCACCACTCATAATTTCAAAGGCGAGTAACGCAGCCCATGCCTGCCATCGAGTAAACAACGCAATTGCGGCAATCAGCTCCATAGTGCCTACAATATAAGCACCATAGTAGGCAAACCAACTCATGCCCAACCACTCCCCCAGCACAGCAAAAATATATTGTGTTTCGCTTGAACCCGTGAACTTAAAAAATAGCGACTGAACAAACACAAAAGCTATCCAAATAGACAGCCACAAACGATAGTACTTAGAGACAAATGTCATTCGTTTTACCTTTGCAGTTCGCGTAACCAAACACGAATTAGCGTGACCACCGAAGGCACTGCATAACCTAACGAACGCATGCCGCTGCCCATTTCAAATAATAATTTGTACTGCCCAAATAGAGTGGCCATGGCGTCAACAAAACGGGTTCGGCTATCCCATATATGCGTTTGTTCGCTGCTGGCCCCATTGATTTCAATAATGTGAAAATATTTGCCTGTCGAGAATGAGTGTATATCGCGAAACTTAACATCTAATCGACCATAATGAAAACCGGGCAGCTCTTTGAGTAAAGCATCGAACACCAACTCCATCTCGGTACTAATATACGCTGCGCCATTTCTAAAAATACTACCGCGACAATGGCTGCCGGCGAACGCGAGAGCAACCTCTTCCCCCTTTATCGGCACAGTGTCAAGTAAAACCCTATTGCTCGCTAAGTGCACCCTTGCCATTTTCCGCGCGCGTGGGTGCTGTTCAATTAATTGACGCAGACTCGAAAAGCCGTCACCCCTAACAGTAGGACGGTACTTTAAGGTAAAAGAAACAATACGCCCGCGAGCCTCGCCAGGCTTACGCACATAAAAAACACCCGCTTCAGCGCCAAAAGGCGCCAACTGCTGAAGTAAATACACCTGTCCGTCCTTAGACTTATTCAAATATACGGTTAGTTGGTCTACCGAATGAACCAACTGTACACCGCTACCCCGACACCCCAAATCCGGCTTAACCACCATGGGCATAACCAGCCCACGAGCCTGCGCTTCAGATACGAGTTCGCGAGCTTGTTCTGCCGCCTTGGTAGGCTGAGCGTTAAAGGTGATATAGGGAAGAATGTGGGCTTTCAGCGTAGGCCCAGCGTCGTTCAAAATAGCGCTTTTGGATTCACCCACCATTCCACCGAGTGGAATCCGTGGATTAACCACCATAGGCAAGCCAAAACTTCGATATCGCAAAGAAAGAACAAGCCAATACAGCGCAACAGGAAAGTAAATTAGCCAAACTGGCCAAAACTCAAAAAAAGACGTGGTTTTCTCATCAAATTCAAATGTCGGTAAACCTGCGTTCACGCCCGCTTGAAATATGTCTGCGGACAAATGCTCATTTGCAGTATACGGAGCTTTAACTGCAGCCGAATACGTTTTATTTATTGTCATTAAGAAACCTGGGATTCACGTGCAACATCCGCCGCTATCATGCGCGACGCCCAATAGTTGTTCGCCAGCAAAAGCACTACTGCGCCGGCCATTAACGTCCACTTCCAGCGGGTCTCTCGCAGCAAATCGCTCATGCCTGCTACATTGATCAAAATAAAAACAAAACCAACCCAGATAACACCACTGGCTGCCATAACCAAGGCAAACCGGACCACCGGCACTCGCCACAGTCCGCACAGGGTAAATCCTAGCGTTCGCAACCCCGGCACAAACCGAATAAGGAATATATTAGCGGTTATCCTCCGCCGGAACCGCTTGCGCAGAACTCTTGCCTTCGGAGAAGCCAGTGCCCAGCGCCTTAGCCAACGCCAGCGATAACCCACACGCCCCAGTAGATACAATGCCAAATCACCCGAGGTGATGCCGACAAAAGCAGCGAATGCCGCTGCTAGTATGGGTATTTGGTTATCTAACGCCAACAGCGCTGCTAGGAATACCGCAGCGTCTTCCCATATCCAAGAAAAACCAATAATCGCCAGCGCCATCAACACCCAATGCTGGCCGGCCCAAGCCGTGGTCTGATGAACTAATTCTTGCAAAATATTGCCTTAAAATGCCAAAGAGCAAAATGTAGACCGAGATTAAACGGGCCAGTTCCCACTATCTTGACCCGCCGAATCAAATTAAACGGTAGCTCTACCCATTGATTTTAGCGTCTGCGTGACCAAACAAGCCTTAGCTTAGTGTAAGGCGGATTGCGCAGAGGAAAGCTGGCTGCCTTTCCAAGCACCAACGCTGCTCTAAGGTTTGCCGGGCCTCGGCCTTCGGGGTTTTCAGGGCGATTTATGGAAGTGCCCCTTTGTCTGTTAACATTTGATTCGGCAAGCATGTTACCTGTGCAACACCCTAGCAGGTTAGCGTTAGCAGAAGTTAAGCTGGTAGCCCCCTATGAACCATTGCTTGACGACCCGCAAGCACTGCCAACAGTCAAAGCGCTAGACTATGATTCGACATGTAAATTTAAGCCGTTACGAAACCTAAACCGAGCAGGTTAAATGCCAAACAAAAAACTCAATAAATTTTTTCTTAGCATTGTTCTGCCATCCGTAATCGCGATATCGCTGTTTATCCTTTCCATTTACGCCATTTTTATACCTGCGTTCGAGAAGGCCAAACTTGACGATAAAAAAGAAATGATCGCCGAGCTTACCCATACCGTATGGAGTTTAATCGACGAATACGAGCATGAAGCCACAGCCAAACAGCTATCACTAGCAAACGCACAACAGCGGGCCC
Organism: Teredinibacter franksiae; assembly: GCF_014218805.1. Classification (NCBI taxonomy): domain Bacteria; kingdom Pseudomonadati; phylum Pseudomonadota; class Gammaproteobacteria; order Cellvibrionales; family Cellvibrionaceae; genus Teredinibacter; species Teredinibacter franksiae. Next base: position 909,774 of record NZ_JACJUV010000001.1, read on the forward strand.
TGGAGCACATCGCAAAGGTGCGCTACGGCGCCGAACAGAAAGACTATTTCTGGATAATAGATAACACCCCTACAATGCTCATGCACCCCTACCGAACCGATCTCGAAGGGAGTGATTTAAGCCTATATGCCGACCCTCAGGGTAGGAAGCATTTTGTGGAATCGGTAATGGTGGTGCAAGCCCAAAGCAGCGGGTTCATCCACTACATGTGGCAAAGAAAAGATGACTCAACCTTGGTAGCCCCCAAACTTTCTTACGTAAAAGCCTTTGAACCCTGGGGATGGATCATTGGCACCGGCGTTTACTTGGACGATGTACAAGCCGAAATCACCCAGCTTAAGCAAGGCCTATTACGCATTTCGCTAATCATCACCATTGTTATCACGCTAATTCTATCGTTTGTTATTCGTCAGAGCTTATTAATCGAAAAAAAGAAACGACGGCTAACCACTGAACTGAAGCAATCTCGAAAAAAATACAAAACCCTCGTCGAGGCATCTAATCAAGCCATCCTCATGTTTTTTGAAGAAAAAATTATTTTCAGTAATTCAAATTTCTCGCAGCTTTCCGGCTACAGTACCAGTCAAATAGAAACAAAATCTTTAGCCGACATACTCGCGCTTTCTTGGGAGACGCTAAAGCACAAACTTAGCCCACCAAGTACAAGTGCCACATTTGAAACAACACTCATCAGTGAGCATGCGCAATTGAAGCCCGTGATTGCGGCCATTTCCAAAGTACAATACTCCGGCCAAGAAGGTTATATAGTTTCTTTGTCAGAAGTTACCCGCAAAGCCGAACTGGACGCCGAAAATGAAAAATTCGCCGGCGACCTGCAAAACTCGCTACTTTTCATGACGCAACCGATCAAGCCGGCCGTTAGAGAAACTCTCGCCTGTGACGCGAACACCACCATTGTAAGCGCAGCAAAATTAATGGCGCGCAAGAACGAGCCCTGCCTGCTTGTACGACAGAACAATCTATTACTGGGCATAGTGACGCAGAACGATCTTCTGAAACGTGTGTTGGCAGAAGACAAAAATATGCATCTGCCTATTTGCCAAATTATGACATCCCCCATTATATCCATTGATGAAAACAGCCCTTTATATGAAGCACTACTGAGATTTAGTGAAGCCAAAGTTGGGCACCTAGCGGTAACCGACAGCAGCCGGACTATTACCGGGGTAATATCCTATCGCGACACCATTGAACTTCAGCAAAATACGGTTAGTTATTTTGTGAAAAAAATCGTATCGGCCAATAGTATTCAAGCGCTGGTAAACGCACATAAGCGGTTACCGTCAATGGTGCTTGCACTCATCGAAAGTGGAGACAAAACCTCAAACATAACCGACATTATTACCACGATTTCTGATGCCTTCGCACGCCGAGTGATAGAGCTTGGCATTGAAAACCTTGGCCAACCGCCATGTCGTTTCGTGTTTATGGTAATGGGAAGCGAAGGCCGAATGGAGCAAACCCTTTCAACAGATCAGGACAATGCCATTATTTTTGAGGATGTGGAAGAAAACCGTTTGCCCGAAGTCACTCAATACTTTCTAAAGCTCGGAGACTACCTATCGATATCCCTAGACGAAATAGGTTACAACTATTGTAAAGGCGGTATCATGGCCTGTAATCCCAAATGGAATCAACCCTACACAACCTGGAGTAATTATTTTAACGAATGGATGCATTCTAGCGAAATCGAACACATTGTAGAGGCCAGTATATTTTTTGATTTTAGGGGCATTTACGGTGACCTATCAATAACCCAAAGCTTACGAGAATACGTGACAAAAGAAGCCAGAAACAAAACCACCTTTCTTCAGGGTATGGCTGAATCAGTGAGTAATTACAAATCTCCCCTGGGGACATTTGGTCATTTTGTCGGCAATGATGTAACCTCAAAAGAAAACAACATCGACATTAAGATGGCGCTGACACCCATCGTCAAATATTGCCGTCTGTACAGCCTGCGCTATGGACATAGTGAAACCAACACTCTACAGCGCCTACAAAAACTCCACAAAAGTGACATCATCAGCCAAGAGACTTACGACGAGCTAAGCCTCGCCTATAATTATCTGATGCAAATGCGTTTTAGGGCACAGGCTCAGGCGCTACTGGCCGGAAATGAACCCTTGAACAAAGTGAACACCACCGACTTAACCCATATTGAAAGTGCCACGCTAAAAAAAGTATTTGCTGAAATCGATACTGTTCCGGGCATCGTTAACCGTGATTTTTAAACCCTGCCCACCAAAAAACATAACACCACAGCGGCTGTGCTCTATATCGAAAGTTCACACTGGGCAGTATCTGTAACTCTATTCCTCTAACGGGTACCCATCGCCTCGCCAAACAGCAAATTCAATCCATCCAGTGACAATCAAGCACAGCTCCCCTCACAATCCGTTCGACGGCGCCATCGCACGATAAAAAGCGCGACTATAGATAAACATTATACCCAAGAGTTATAGAAACGCTGACATCTACTACTTCTTTAGGCTCAGCTGTCGGTAACCCCCTTATCGTATAGAATTTTCAGCTAGACTAGATCAAAAGTACCATCTCAAGGCTTTGCTAGTCGAAGAAACCCGCCTCCAAGGGCGGACGTTAGCATATCGATTAGTGAGAAAAATATTCACCCTACAGGGCACCTCTATTACTTGATCACCCTGGTTCGCCAAAGATCCAAGGGTAGCGCTTCAGTAAGCCACCTCCAGAAAATGAATTTGTGCGGCTTATGCGCAATTTACAAGCTGGTCCCGCACACCAGCGCGGTGCCTCAGGAAGACCACCGATCAAGTATCACGCAAGTAACGGGGGCCGATTCAGTAGGGAATTATTTCACTGCACTCAAGTAAAATGTGATGCAAAATATACTTTGAAATGGATATTTCAATCCTGATGAGTTCGTCAGTACTAGAAGGTGAGGTATGACTACACTTCTCGACACGCTAAACCCCAAATACGCCCTTGGCGTTGGCATGCTCGATCACGATCACCGTGAATTCTGCGAGCTTGTAAACCAGCTGCATAAAGCCGATACCGTAGACTTCATCCGCCTCTTTTCAGCCCTTTACGCACAAACCGAAGCGCACTTCAACGAAGAGAAAACCTTAATGCTGAACACCAAGTTTTCAGGCATTAACGAGCACCTTAGCGAACACGCTCGTTTTTTGAGCGAGCTGAAAACAATGGATTTGGCGGTACGCCGAGGCGCCATCATAATGGGGAGACAATTTGCCACCACTATTGTCCCTGAGTGGTTCCTCACCCACATAGCCACCATGGACAAAGCACTGGCCGCTCATGCACATTTATGCAACCCCGCGCAGAAAATTAGCTAAGCCGTCAATCAAACTGTTAATACGCATTGTTTTGCCGCAAGTTACACTCAATTATCCTTTGCTGTGCATGCCCAAGTTGCATTCATAGGCTAGTATGAGGACAAATGTGCCAACAAACGACTGTGGGGAATTTAGCATCAACACCCTAATGAACCAATGTGTTTCCAATAGGCAACGAAACATCCAAGGGCCTTCGTCCCGCCCCAGCGTAGGATTTAAAGAAAAAACATAATGGCATCTGTGATAAAAATACTGTGTAAAAACCTTAACTATACTGCTATTTCCCTTGTAGGGCTGGTATTCGCACTATCGTTTGCAAACCTCTCTTTTGCCTGCACACTCAAAGCGGGAGAATCGGTTCCGACCCTTATGTTCCCACCAAAGTTCAAAGGCAAAGCACCGGCAGAAGAATACAGTTACAAATTACTGCAACTGGTTCTACTTAAATCTGAAGACAGATACGGCCCTTGCGAAGCGCGCCTGTTAAAACTGAACTTACCCATCCGTAGGGTAGAGCGGTACCTGGAAAGCAAGAAGCACGTTGAAGTGATTAATTTCACCGTTACCCAGGCCAGAGACCGACGTTTTATGCCGGTAAAAATCCCTATAGATAAGGGTTTAATGGGTATGCGATTGTCATTCATTCGCAAAGGTGACCAAGAGCGTTTTTCCAACATTAAGGACATTAATCAATTAAAAGTATTAGTCGCAGGCCAAGGCGAATACTGGAAGGATGTCGACATACTGCGGTTTGCGGGGCTAAAGGTAATTGAAAATCATGCGGCTGAACCACTACCGAATATGCTCGCGCACAATCGCTTCGACTATATACCTCGAGGTGCATTACAACTCATTCCCGAATTGAAAATTTACGAGCACCTCCCTATTGAGGTCGAAAAATCCTTTGTTATCAGCTATCCAAGCTTTTCGGCTTACTATGTACACAAAGATAACCAGACGCTCGCCGAGCGCCTTGAATACGGGCTCATTCAAGCTTTTGAAGATGGTAGTTTTGAGCAGTTTTTTAGCACTCACCCCGAAACCGTAGCCGCACTCAACAAAATTCAGCTGGAAACACGCCGCCAATTTAAAATATGCAACCCATTTGCCCCAGCTTGGGTACCCACACATATCGACAAATATTGGATTAGCCCCTGGCCAAAAAGCTTACAAAACAAACAGTGCGTTATCGATCATCAGGAAGGCCCTGCCCTATAGCTCAAAGCCTTGTCATAAAGTATTGACTGAATCCAATTTTATAGGTTTTGATCCATAGCCGTTACGGCCACTGATGTTAACCTAAACCCCGAAAGCGGTGGAGCCCCCATGCCTGCCGAACACATATGTATACGCGGTATTGTTCAAGGGGTTGGCTTCCGGCCAACCGTTTGGCGCCTAGCGCAAACCTACAAGCTACGTGGCTGGGTACTAAACAGCAATCTCGGCGTAGAAATATTCGCATGGGCATCCACCCGTGCTATAGATCAGTTTCTGCAGGAACTACAACACACGCTCCCACCATTAGCTTACCTAGACGCCCTAACGCGCACCCCAATTAAAACGGCGTCCGCAGCCCCCTCAGATTTTACTATTCGGTTCAGCACCTATGGCCAAATAGACACAGGTATCACAGCCGATGCCGCCAGTTGTCAGCACTGCATAGACGACATACACAACCGAGCTAACCGCCGTTACCGCTACCCCTTTACCAATTGCACACACTGCGGTCCTCGCCTGTCAATTGTTGAAGCAATACCCTACGACCGCGGTAACACCAGCATGAAAACCTTCACCCTGTGTAGACAGTGCCAACAGGAATACGACAATCCCGACGACCGCCGCTTTCACGCACAACCCAATGCCTGCCCAAATTGCGGGCCCAAAATGTGGCTGGAAGACCGCCAGGGACGTTTTGTTGATTGCGCACAATATACCGATGAAATCGAAATGGCAGCGGCACTCATTCGCCGAGGTTTGATAGTCGCCGTAAAGGGTATTGGCGGTATTCAGCTGGCCTGTGACGCCAGTAACGAAGATGCTGTGCGCGAACTTAGGACCCGTAAATTCCGCCGCCACAAGGCCTTAGCATTGATGGCTCAGGACATAGACATGGTGCGCCAATTTGCTACCGTTAACGCAGCAGAAAAGGCGCTCCTTCTTTCAACCGCCAGCCCAATAGTTGTCGTGCAAAAATCAGGGCTCGCGGTTGCACAAAACATCGCCTTCGAACAAAACACCCTGGGTTTTATGCTGCCGTCTTCCCCCCTGCACGTATTACTAATGAAGAATATGACTTCACCCATTGTGCTAACCTCCGGGAATCGCAGCGAAGAACCCCAAGTAATCAATAATGAAGACGCTCTTCAGCAGTTAAATCAAATTGCAGACTACTTCCTACTACACGACCGCCCTATCGTCAGCCGTCTAGATGATTCCGTCGTAATCATCAGTGCAGACAAACCCCGAGTTCTGCGTCGCGCTCGCGGATATACGCCGAAACAACTCCAGCTTCCAGAAGGGTTTGGCGACTCCACGGGTATTTTGGCCATGGGCGCAGACCTAAAAAATACCTTTTGTATACTAAAAAACGGCAAAGCCATTGTCTCCCAGCACATTGGTGACCTTGAAAACTTAAAAACCCACCAAGAGTATCAACACAACTTACTCCTGTATCGGCAACTTTATGATTTTGAACCCGAGCTGATAGCTTTCGACAAACACCCCGGTTACCACTCCAGTAAGCTCGGTCAATCACTAGCAAAAAACAACCTCAAAAGGACTGTGAAGGTTCAGCACCATCATGCCCACATCGCCAGCTGTATGGCTGAGCACGGTATACCGCGGGAAGCACCTCCGGCTCTAGGTATTGCTCTGGATGGATTAGGCTTTGGTGACGACGGCACTCTCTGGGGGGGTGAGTTTTTATTGACTAACTACACATCGTGCCAGCGACTAGCATCGTTCAACCCCGTTGCCATGCCCGGGGGTAGTCAATCGAATATCGAACCCTGGCGCAATACCTTCGCCCAGTTAGTCGCCACCGGCAGATGGCAGGCAATTCAAAAAAAATACTCGCAAGTCGACATTGTGCGCTTCCTGCAAAAACAACCGCTTGCGTTAATGGAGTCGATGATAAAGGCAAATATCAACAGCCCCCTAAGCTCTTCTGCCGGACGACTGTTTGACGCTGTGGCCGCCGCCTTAAACATCTGTAGACAAAAGAATAATTTTGAAGGGCAGGCAGCCATGGCACTGCAAGCGACCGCGACCAGTGAATTTGGTGCGCAGCGTTCACACGCGTATGCCTTCAGTATTCAACAACATGAAACCCGCTTGGTGATCGACTGGACGCCACTTTGGCTCGAACTCTTAGAAGACTTGGCTAATGCAATACCCAACACGAAAATTGCTGCGCGCTTTCATCACAGCGTTGTCAACGCCGTCGTGGCGGTTGTAGAAAAACTCTTAAGTACACACGTATTTAATAAGGTTGTACTCAGCGGGGGTGTAATGCAAAACCCATTACTGCTAGAACAGATAAATACCAGCCTAACGAACAAAAATATTTGTGTATTGATCCCGGAGAAATTTCCGGCCAACGATGGAGGCTTATCTCTGGGCCAAGCGGTGATAGCCGCCGCACAGCGTAGTCGATAAATATTATCGCCAAGAAGAACCTCTAATTTACCAGGATGCAATGGTGTTCGTACTCCAATGTGACAACACGAGAAAATCCAGTAAAACAAACGCCTAAACAATACAAGTTCTTACCTCGGAAGGCACAAAAATTCTATAATGGTTCCAGTGACTATTAGTTATCATAAACTTATTGTATAGTTTGCCCGACGCAGAGCGTTGTATACCTGCATAGCAGAAACTAAGTCTGAAAAATAAAAATACATTAGCAGTACTTTATTCCGGTAATTATTCGACTTTTCACGCGGTTTAAACCGCTTTCGGATCAACACTTTTCTACGCCGGGTAGCACATATAAATAATAAAAAAACCTATGTAGCTACGATAGTAACACCCAAAAAAACACTCATTTAGTACTACGTAGTACTACGCGGCTCATTTTATCCGCTTCATAACCGCAGGCCATCATCTAAGTAATAGATTTTTTACGGACATACTCGTATGCCTTACGTCTTTTGACGAAGGCAGGCAACCTGCGACAACACTTTCAATAATGACTGCAAGTGATTAAATAACAATAACAGGAGAACAATATGGGTAACTCAACCAAACCCTCAGGCTCGAGGTGCTCAGCACTGATACGACGCCTTGGGTACGCCTGTGCGAGCCTAGCGCTGGCCTCAATATCACACTCAGCACTGGCTGCATGCGATTACACCATCAGCAACGATTGGGGCTCCGGCTTTACCGCGAGCATCAGCGTTACCAACGACACGTCAACGGCCGTAAATGGCTGGACAGTCTCTTGGGAATACCCCGGTGACGACCGAATCACCAATCTGTGGAATGCTAATTTATCGGGCAACAACCCCTATTCTGCCAGTGACATGGGCTGGAACGGCAACCTGCAGCCAGGCCAAACGGCTTCATTCGGCTTTCAGGGAAACTCCGGAAGCGCCATCGAAATTCCTCAAGTAACCGGTGCGCTTTGCGACGGCGGCTCAAGCTCTTCAAGTTCTAGCAGTTCTTCAAGTTCTAGCAGTTCTTCAAGTTCTAGCAGTTCTTCAAGTTCTAGCAGTTCTTCAAGTTCTAGCAGTTCTTCAAGTTCTAGCAGTTCTTCAAGTTCTAGCAGCTCTTCAAGTTCTAGCAGCTCTTCAAGTTCTATCAGCTCTTCAAGTTCTAGCAGTTCTTCAAGCTCTAGCAGCTCTTCAAGTTCTAGCAGTTCTTCAAGTTCTAGCAGCTCTTCAAGTTCTAGCAGTTCTTCAAGCTCTAGCAGCTCTTCAAGTTCTAGCAGCTCTTCAAGTTCTAGCAGTTCTTCAAGTTCTAGCAGTTCTTCAAGTTCTAGCAGTTCTTCAAGTTCTAGCAGTTCTTCAAGTTCTAGCAGCTCTTCAAGTTCTAGCAGTTCTTCAAGTTCTAGCACCTCTACCGGAGGCACTTGTGACGGTGTAAATGTCTACCCCAACTGGACCGCGAAAGACTGGGAAGGCGGCACAAATAACCATGCCAATGCCGGCGACCAGATGGTCTACGACGGCGTGCTCTATCAAGCTAACTGGTACACCAATACAGTGCCCGGTAGTGACTTTTCTTGGACAAACCAAGGCTCCTGTGACGGCACCTCTAGCTCCTCGTCCAGCTCTAGCTCCTCGTCCAGCTCTAGCTCTTCGTCCAGTTCTAGCTCCCCGTCCAGTTCTAGCTCTTCGTCCGATGGCGGATACGAAGTGCCTGAAAACGATTTTGCCGTTAACGGCGGCGTTGAAGACGGCATAACCAGCTGGGGTGCCAGAGGTAGTGTAGTCACTCAAAGCTTCGCCGACAGTCGCACAGGATCGGCCAGTGCCCTTATCGTCGACCGCACCGCAAACTGGTACGGTATCACTGTTAACGTTAACCCATTAACCGATGGTAACGAATACGACGTTGCCGTATGGGTGAAGCTGGCCGCTGGAGAGCCCGATAGCGTTATTAATCTTACCGGCAAGAAAATTGATGATGACGATGGCACAACCTACGATGAGTACGTTCGTGTAAGCACCATCACCGCTACTGCAGGGGAATGGACATTGCTGCAGGGTTACTACACGCATATTGAAACTACGCCCTTCCAGTACTTTGTAATTGAGTCAGAAAGCGAAACCGTTAGCTACTATGCCGACGATTTTTCCATTGGCGGTCAGGTAACCGATGTCGTCATTCCCGACTTCGGCTTCTTTGTTGGCAACATCACCACCAATGGCAACGTTGGGTCCGACTTCATGGATTTCTGGGACCAACTCACACCCGAGAACGAAGGTAAATGGGGCTCGATCGAAGGCACGCGTGATGTGTACAATTGGGATGGAATGGATCGCGCATACGCCTACGCCGTTGCCAACAATATACCGTTTAAAGCACACACTTTCGTTTGGGGTAGCCAAGCACCAAATTGGATCGGCGGCTTAAGCGCAACCGAGCAGGCAGAAGAAATCGAGGAGTGGATAAAGGACTATTGTGCTCGCTACCCCGCAACCGCCATGATCGATGTCGTTAACGAAGCAGTTCCAGGCCACGCGCCGGCGACTTTTGCCGAAAACGCATTCGGTAGTGATTGGATAATTCGCTCGTTTGAATTGGCGCGACAGTATTGCCCCAGTGCGACACTGATCCTTAACGACTACAACGTGCTAATTTGGAATACCGACGAGTTCCTAGCCATGGCGCAGCCAGTAGTTGATGCCGGTGTTGTTGATGCTATTGGTGTGCAAGCCCACGGCCTCGAAACAATGACAGCAGGCGACCTGCAAAGCGCACTCAATCGCATTGCCTCTCTAGGCCTCCCCATCTATGTTTCTGAGTACGACATTAATATTGCCGATGACCAAGAACAACTGGGCATCATGCAGGAACAATTCCCAGTATTCTTTGACCACAGCGCAGTGGCGGGAATTACCTTCTGGGGTTACGTTGTTGGCGCTACCTGGCGCGACAATACCGGACTTATTTATGACGACGGTACCCAACGCCCAGCCATGACTTGGTTAATGGACTATCTGGGGCGTTAAAAGCCTGCTAGCCTCTTAACTATTAAAGAGGCTTAGCCGCAATTTCAACGGCCACCCCAACGGGGATGGCCGTTTTTGTTTTCGGCACTGAAGTAAATTGACACGGCCTAATTGGCTGTACACCCGTGTACAACAGGTCAAACCGGTAACTCTCTTTACTGCATATAGTGTTAAAAACACTCTATTCAGCGCTGAGTACCGACTAGTCAGTAGCACAGGGGAACTAGCATTATCGACCAAGGTTTGCGAACCTATTCGCTACGGTCAATACTTGTGTAGAAACCTATGAGAAGAAACTGTCCATGCACCACGGTCACATAAGTGCTATACACCTCCTGATTGCGCTGGCCTTAGCTTTCTCCACGCAGGTGAGAGCGCTAGATCATGCGATAGCACAGGCACCTCTAGACAAATTCGACAAACTTCAGGATTACAACTACGCGCTGCTTCACGCCGCGCTGGTGACTTCGGAAGCAAAATTTGGTGGATTCAAACTTGAACGCTCGCTGCAGGTCATGCAGCGCGACAGACAGTTTACGCAGGTAGAAAAAGGTAAGTCTTTAACCATACTCGTATCACCGCCCAAAAAAGAATGGCGCAATAAACTACTGCGAGTCCCCTTTCCTATCCAGCGCGGTGTTTCCGGGTACCGGCTATTTTTTGTAATGGAGCAGAATAAAAATATCCTCGCCAGCATCAAAAACCTGGAAGAACTTAAAATGATTCCAACCGGCTCAAATGCCAGCTGGTCCACAACCAGTATTTTGCGAGACCACGGCTTTAACGTAGTGACTTCGCAGGGGTACAAAACGCTGTTCGATATGCTTGCAAAGGGTAGGTTCGCAACGCTTGGACGCGGCTTAAACGAAATACCGATAGAACTGAGACTCTTCTCCAAAGAATTTCCATCACTCACCTTCGACGAACACATAGTGCTCTACACCTTCCTGCCAAACTATTACTACGTTTCTCCAGACCAACCTCAACTAGCAACTCGATTGGAGTTCGGCCTCAAAGCGCTGCACGCTTCAGGTGAACTCGACCGGCTATTCAATATTTACTACGGCCACCAAATGAAACGATTCGACATTTCCAGCCGCCGAAAATTTGTCATCGAAAACACCAACCTTGAAGCCGGTATGTACGAACACGACAAACCCTACCTTTTAAATTTTTAATAGCTTCACTAGAATAAAATTCGCCTCCAACTCTTGGGCTTTGGTTCTACTCCCTCACTGATCAGCATCGCTCCCCTTAACTCTTTGGTACGCACACAGCCTTGCCAACACCGGTCGTCGACGGGATGCAGCGATTGCATGAATAATGCAATAGAGCTGCCCTTGGCCTTCGCGGCATAAGCACTTCCCTGTGCAAAAAAAAGCCCCTCGTGGGGAGGGGCTAGGGCTACTTTATTAAAGCTGTTTTAATTACTGCACGCTGGTGCACACCGGCGTGTTCATGCTGCCATCGGAACCACCCTGGAACCCAAAGCTGATGCTTTGACCGGCCGATAGGTTGCCATTCCAGCTAATATTACTGGCGGTAACAATATTGCCCGAAGCACTCAGATCTACATTCCAGCCACCGCTCAACTGCGGGTCTTCGCCAAAATCTAGCGCTATAGTCCAACCGTTAACAGGCTCAGTACCCGAGTTGGTTACGGCGACATCAACCTGATAACCCGCCCCCCAATGATTCAAGTTGGTCACTTCGCAAGTAACCCCCTGTGCTCCGCTAGACGAAGAGCTGGAGCTACTGCTAGAAGACGAACTCGAACTACTACTGGAACTGCTTGAAGACGAACTACTGGAAGAAGAACTAGAGCTACTCGACGACGAACTGCTGGATGAGGAGCTTGAACTACTGCTGCTCGAAGAACTGGATGCCGCACCACAAGCGAACATACTCGACCAGGAATAGTCACTGCCAGGAACAGTATTGGTATACCAGTTCGCCTGATAGAGTACACCCCCATAAACCATTTGATCACCCGCACTGGCGTGATTGTAGACTCCACCCTCCCAGTCTTTAGATGTCCAATTTGGGTACACATTCACCCCGTCACAGCTGCCACCAGCAGAACTCGAAGAACTACTGGAGCTAGAGGAGCTGGAGCTGGACGAACTACTCGATGACGAAGAGCTGGAACTGCTACTGATGCTCGAGCTACTCGAAGAACTGGAGCTACTGCTAGACGAGCTGGAACTACTGGTAGACGAACTGGAACTGCTCGAGGAGCTAGAGCTACTGGCACCGGAGGGCTCACCGAACACAATACCGCGACCGGCGGTACTCATGTACACGCGCCCGTAGACATTCATATCACCAACAACAAACGCCCCATTAGCCGGCCCACCGAACTCATGCGCATCATCATTTACGCGCACCCAAGTTGCGGCTTCGTCGTCTGAACGAAACAGCCCGCGTACACCGTCCACGTCGGCCCAAATATAAATGGCTGGGTAGCTTGCTCCGTCAGCCCCTTTGCCTAAGCCAACCGCTTCAACGTAGGACAAATTGTTCACTTGTGTCCAGGTTGCGCCGCCATCGCTAGAGCGCTGCATGCCTCCCCACCACTGTGCCACCCACAAATGACCTTCGCGATCTGGCGCGATACCCAGCCTTGGCGAACCATTGTTAAAAAGTTGCCCGGCGTTGGAGAACGTTGCACCCTTGTTGATACTCTTCCACAAAACACCACCGCTGGAGTTATAAACATACATCACATCCGGATTAACCGGGTCGGCGTAGGGACGCGCATTTTGTACGCTCAAACTGGCGACTTGCGTCCAGCTCGCACCAAAATCGGTGCTGCGGTAGGTCGTACTGGTATCTTCCGGGGTATGTAAAATAGCTGAGCCATCAGCACTTAGCCCTACGTAACCCTTAGCACCGTTTATGGTCGCTGTTTGCGTCCATGTTTGCCCCATGTCGGTGGAATAGTACATAGACTCTCCAACGCGCACCATTACGTCAGGGTTTTGTGAGGCTACCGAAAGGCCCGTTGTGCTCCCCATACGAGGCTCATGTATCGCAGCATATTCGCGGATGTCGTAGTGCACAAAACCGTCGTAATCGAGAATAACCGACACCAGTGGCCCACCTTCGATACTCACAATATCCATGGGCACCGTTTCTTCAAATCCGCGAACAGTAAACTGCCAAACGTTAACATCGGCATCAATATTTTCGGTTCTAAAAATCCCGTTACCCGATGTTACCCACACCTCACTGGTATTGAACGGGTTAAATTCAATTGAGCCCGTCCAATGTATGGCGTTACCATTAATCCAGCCATTGCCGTCATCATCCAATTGAAAACCACGCTCAATAACATCGGTCCAGGTTAGGCCGCCATCTTCAGTAATGAGAAAGCGATCTCCATAGGCGCCCACTGTTTGCTCAAGCCATGTATTCATGGTGGAGAGCACAATACGTTGAGCATTATTAGGGTCGATACTCACATCACCGAAGGGTCGGGTAAACCCACTGGGTGTAATGTTGATCCACTCACCCGATTGAGTGTTGTACTTATAAACCGCGCCAATTTCCATTGGCTCTGTCAACGCCCAATGACCGTGTGGGCCACCACCATCGCCATAGGTAACGTACAGAAAACCATCTGACGACAATTCTGCACGCGCCGGCATTAAATCAGTCGGGCCGCCGGTAACTTCGGTAAACGAAGCGCCAGCATCATGGGAGACATAAAGATTGTTATTGTATTGAGAAACGCCGACATACAATGTTTGGGTAGGCCCAGACGCAACGCCCTGTGAATCCAGCACAACAAAACTTACACCGTTTTCATTAGAGGTGGTGCTAACAGGAAAGCCACTCAAGTCACTCCAGCTTTCACCTGCGTCGGTACTTTTCCACATACCGTCCCAGCGGGTACCGGTATACAAAACATTATTACTATTGGGGTCAACCTGCAGTTTTTCGCCCGTTTGCCGCCCCATGCCGTTACCATGCGCGCGAAACTGATCACTTACATCAATGACAGAAAAGTTTTCGCCGTAGTCTGTCGATTTTAAAATTGCGGTACGACCATTATTGAAATAGCTAATACCCGCAAGAATATATACATTATTCGGGCTTGCATCATCTGTTGCTAAAGACTCGGTACCGAGAAAACCTAGCTCATCGGCAGAAACCCAGTCGAGTAACGGAATCCATCGCCCCGCCGCCGCATCCCACCGATAGGCACCGCCAACATCGGTACGTGCATACATTAAATTAGGTTCCGCCGAATTGGGAATTAAACCCGAGACAAAACCACCACCACCAATCGCGACATTGTCCCAGTTGTAGGGAATTTCTGGCGCAGCAAATACATTCATGGTCAACAGCGCGGCCAAAGCCATGCAAGCAATACGCTTAGGCATTAAACACTGTAAAAAAGTAAAAAAAGGCATACCAACCTCCAAACGAAGTGAGCGACTCACGACAAAACCGCGTGCTTAAAACCGCAAACACTCTGCCAGAGACTTTTGTGAAATTATTGTGTACGTTTTTAGAGTTCTACCCAGCCGAAAATAGTGTTAAAAGCATGCGAAAATAAAGCAATCGTATCTCAGCCTGTGCGCTGCCCAACGTAAAACCTGGGGCAATCAGCCTATGGTACATTTTACGTTAGTGGCACTCACAACTAACGGGAGATACCACATCACAAAAACCTATTACAAACAGCACTTTTACAAAAAAGTAATCCTAAAGCACAGAGACGTCATCGACTTATTCAGAGGCAATTATTTAATTATTGAAGTACCGGCAGGAACTCCATCAGCAGCCTAAATAAAACAGCAGACAAACAAGGCGCTGATAGCAGGGCCTAAGAAGGCTGCCCTGCAAACATCGTTATTATTTTTGTATTTAAAACTTTGTTGCTATGTGAAATCCAATTTTACACCTAGCCTGTGGGATAAAGAAAGAATTGCTGCAAATTCCGAAAGTATCAGCACGTCAATTGAGAATTGAACCGCATTCCCACGACTTTTAAACATGATTGCGTCGCTGCTTTAGTCCGCAACCTGCATGCCGCTAAAACAACGGTGATACGCCAACAATCAATACATTCCAACTAACAAACCAACCAAGCAAGCAAACAAACAAACAAACAAGCAAACAAGCAAACAATCACACTTTTTAACCAAATCAGCCCCTCAATCAGGAAAACAAAAATACACCAATAAAAGCATCATGCTGAAAATGCGGCCTGACCATACGGTAATTCCAATAATCTGACGCCTGTATTACCCATACACCCATACTGCTTTACATATTGGTCTCTCGATATTGTATTTTGGTCTTACAACCTTATAAGTATTTTAATAATTTAATACTACTAAATTAAATCTGTCTTTTGCTGATGTACAGAAAACAAGAATAAGCTGTTCATCTTTCTCAACTCTGTAGCAAAAAGAAAATTTTTCAAATGCCTTAGAAAATTAATAATAATCAACATTATCTCAACAAAGGGGGTACCTTTATGTACCGTAAATCATTTGTGGGTATTGGTGCGCTCGTAGCCGTGCTGGGTTTTTCAGCAAATCTGCAAGCCGCCACGGATTACCCAAGTGGTTACACCAAGTGCGCCAAAGATAACGAAACCTTTAGCTTTAGCGGTACACGCTCAGTTGTCTATGGAAAGTCTGGCGAATTTGTATATGCCACCTTGACTGGCCCAGCTAACTGTAGTGCTTCACTCTTCCCGTCGACCAGTGTCGGCACACCTCGTTATTGCTCTTACGCTGGCAGTGATTCTGGCGGCGACACTGGCAGCGCCTTTAGCGGTAGCGATTTCAGCGGCGGCAGCGGCCGATACCAGATCATTTCGGTATACAGCGGCAAAGCCATCGACGTTGACAACTCCAGCCAAGAAAATGGCGCCACGTCATGCTCTGGGACGACCTAGATGGTCTGAACCAGCAGTGGGATATTACTGACCTAGGTAATGGCTACTACTCCATCGTTGCCGCACATAGCGGTAAATCCATGGACGTTTACGACTGGTGTGTAGACCCCGGCTGTGAAATTCGTCAGTGGGATTACTCGGGCGGCGATAACCAACAATGGTTAGTGGCAAGCGTAGGTAGCGGTTACTACAAAATTGTTTCCAAGTACAGCGGCCTAGCCCTTGATGTTTGGGAATGGAACGCTAATGCCGGTGCTGACGTAGGTCAGTGGACCGACCTTGGCGGCTCTTCAACCGGTTACGGGTCTTCTTGTACCGGCGGCAGTAGCACTAGCGTTACCGCCACTATTCGCGTTGAAGACGGCGGCACTTTCGACGGTGGTTGTAACACCTACACCGGTGGTGGTGACCTCGGTGACGGCAGCCAGTCTGAATCTCAAGACCCCATTTTCCGTGTAAGCCCAGGCCTAGTGCGCAATGTGTACATCGGCAGTAACGGTGCAGACGGTATCCACAGCCGCAACGGCGGCGACGTCGATAACGTGCTTTGGTCCGACGTGGGTGAAGATGCCATGACCATCAAAGACCCAACCAACGGTGCCAGCGTTTACGCCAACAACATCGAAGGTTACGACTCTGCCGATAAGTTCCTGCAAGCCAACGACGACGCCACCTGGACAGTCGACAACTGCCGTGTAGACAATGCCGGTAAGTTCATTCGTCAGAATGGCGGCACCACCTTCCCGCTGCATATTGAAGTGTCCAACTGTGACATTTCCAATATGGGCGAAGGTATCTTCCGCAGCGACAGCTCTAACAGTACGGCACGTATTACCGTAAGCGCCAATCCAACCACACCCTACAAGGCGCGACATTAACATAATAACCTATAGTCTCCATTACTAAGGAGGCTATCATGTCCAAGCGCCGCACCTACAACTGGCCCCAACTTTTCGCAGAATTCGAGCGGTCAGGCCTATCGCAAGTCGAATTTTGCAAGCAACACGACCTCAATCCAAAATATTTCAACTTAAAGCTTTCCAAGCTCAAAGCGCAGGAAGACAGTGCGTTCGCGCATGTGGTTGTACAGCCTGAACTTTACTCGCGGCAGGGGCTTGTCCTCGAAGTGGGCAACTGTAAAGTTCATTGCCCACCAGCCATGTCTATTCCTTCCTTTGTATCATTGATTAAGTCCCTCGCATGATCCAGTGGTCCAATGCGATTCCCATATACCTGCACCGCGACCCAGTAGACTTTCGCAAAGCGATCAATGGCCTAGCGGTTATCGTGAGTGAGGAGATGGAGTTGGATGTATACAGCCAGGCGTTGTTCGTGTTTTGCAATAGAAACCGCAGTCAGCTCAAAGTGCTCTATTGGGACAGTACGGGTTTTGCCCTGTGGCAGAAACGCCTAGAGAAGGACAAATTTAAGTGGCCGAGTAAAGACCCGCTTGCAACCGCATCAATTACCTACGAGCAATGGGATTGGTTATTGCGGGGTTTTGACTTTGCTAAATTTAGACCACATAAGCAGTTAAAATTCACCGAGGTGGCCTAATATTTTGTATAATAGCCGCTATGAAATATGCGGCGGCTTTACAGAAAGAAAATGATTTATTGCGCGAAAAGATTGCCGCGCGCGATACGCAAATCGCCGTATTAAACGAACAGCTTAAACACCTGCTGAGCAAACGCTTTGGATCTTCTAGTGAAAAAATATCGGCTGATCAGCTAGGCTTATTTAACGAAGCCGAAGCATGTGTAGTTGAAGTTGAGGCCGCCGAAAGCGATAGCACCACTGTAAAAAGTTATACTCGCAAGCGTAAGCCTCGCGTTACTATACCCGACAACCTTCCCCGTGAAGACATCATTCACGACATCACCGAAACGGAAAAAGTCTGCCCTCACGATGGCAGCACTCTTAATATCATTGGCAGCGAAGACCATGAACAACTGGAAATCATCCCCGCTAAAATCAAAGTGGTTCGCCACAAGCGACTAAAATATGCCTGTCCCTGCTGTGACAATCACATTGTAACGGCAGGCAAGCCCAAACAGCCTATCGAAAAAAGTATCGCCAGCCCCAGTCTACTCGCTTACATCGCGGTGCAAAAATATGCGGATGCTTTACCTTTATACCGTCAAAGCGAGATATTCAAACGAATCGGCATAGAGCTGGACAGAACTAATATGGCGAACTGGATGGTGAAGTGTGGTGAGCTGACACAGCCCCTTATCAACCTGTTAATTGATTACCTCCACAAGCCACCGTACATCCACATGGATGAAACCACACTACAGGTATTGGAAGAGCCGGGAAAGACCGCACAAAGCAAAAGCTACATGTGGGTAATGACCAGCACAGGTCCACAGTCGGTTTGCGTATTCCACTATGCGGATAACCGAGGGCAACGGGTACCCATCGAGCTACTTAGCGCCGAAAATACCGCCATTATGGTCGACGGCTACGAGTGGTACCAAAAAGCCTGTGATGAGTACGGTATTACCCGCTTAGGTTGCTGGGCTCATGCCAGAAGAAAGTTCAAAGAGGCTCAAAATTTACAGAAAAAGGGTAAAACAGGCAAAGCTGATCAAGCCTTAGCCTATATCCACAAGCTGTACGCGATTGAAAAGAAAATAAAGGACGAACCACCGGATAAACGCTACCAAGTTCGCCAAGAGCAGGCAAAACCCATCCTCGACAAAATCAAAGAATGGTTGGATAAAAGCTTACAGTCGGTGGCACCGAAAACAAAACTCGGTATAGCATTGGTGTACCTGAACAACCAGTGGGATCGATTAATCGCCTACCTGGAAGATGGGTGCTATCCCATCGATAATAATGCTGCCGAACGTGCAATACGCCCCTTTGCTATTGGTCGCAAAAACTGGATGTTCAGTAAGAGTCAGGCGGGCGCTAAAGCTAGCGCAAATCTTTACAGTCTGATAGAAACAGCCAAGGCTAACGACCTGAATACGTACGACTATTTGCAACATATTTTTGAAGAACTACCCAATGCGCAAAATGTTGAGCAGATTGAGGGATTGTTGCCTTGGAATGTCCAGCTTGGTTAGGGTGTGGTTGGTTTGGCGCTTACGTATTACCAATAGCCGCCTGAGTAATGCTGGCGATATTTGTATTGGATCCTGGTCCAGCTGTACCTCATCGGGTATTACTAATTACTAATTACTAATTCATGTATTTTAAAGAGTGACGCCTAGGCGTGGGTACAGCCTTAGTGGGTTGTTGAAAAACGTTTTCGAAACAAGTAATGCAAAGCAAAATAGTGGAATACCAAGCTTCATCTAGTGGTTAATCCGAACTTTTTACATGCAACAACGGCCAGGAAAACTGTTTTCAACAGCCTGCTAGGGCTGTCCCATGCTTTTTTTACTGTAAAGGGTGTGCAAATGACCTTCAGGTTTTTAATACTTCTACTTGTCATTGCCTCGTTAGGTAGTTCGACATTTTTCTATTTTCAAACCCGAGCACTGGAAAAGTCTGCACACGCCAGTAAAGCCCTGTGCGAGCTAAAAGCCTCGCAGCTGGGAAAAAACTACCAAACAAAAATAGACGAGCTACTCGCAGATGTACCACAACAACGCGTTATTCGTAAAACCATTACAAAAAAATTAGAACGCCCACCACTAGAAGAAATGGTTTCATACGGCCATCAAGTTCGAGCCATCAGCAACAAATATGAATTCCTACTAAAAACAGCGCAAATAGAAGCCTCAGACAAGAAAAGGCTCGGCCGCCTTTTACTCGAAAGAGAAAAGCTAGCACAGCAAGTCAACAACGCCTCTACATCTCAACCGGCGCCGGAAAAAATGCAGGAACAACTCGCAAGCATTGAACAACGCATAGAAAACTTACTTACCGACCCAATAGACTACAGCCGGTACGAATATTTAAAAGAGCGAAACCTGTAACATGATCAGCCGATTGAACATCGTTTTGGCCCTTATCGGTATAGCCGCCATTACCCATGCCGGGTATGCGTACCAAAAACATATCGACATCAGTCAAAAACTTGCTAACAGCGCACATCAATGCGATAACCGCCTGAGCGACCTTTCGACTAAATTTGATGGCGAAATCACCAAAATTCAACGTGAAATCGCCCAACGAAAAGTTCAACCCCCAACCATTGAAACCCTGGTTTCCTATGAGTAAGAAACATTACCGGAAGAGTTTCTAGCGGAAACCGACAAACCCGAAATGAACGATACGATGAATCACTGGGCGACATAGTTGCGCGAAAATATCGATTCCTGTTCGCAAAGCTCGACCTATCAACAGGCCAACTTGAGCAGCTAAAACTACTACTAGAGCAACGTGAAGCGCTGGCCCTAAAAATCAAAGACGCAAAAGAGTTCGGCGATGACAGCGGTATCGATAAAGATAGCCTCTGGGATATAGAAAGTGAGCTAGAAAACGTCAACACACAAATTGAGGAATTGCTGGACGATGAAACTCGCCAGCGATTTACGGCACTAAAAGATTCAGATGAAGAACAAAAACACTTCAATCAATACACTCTTGGTGTCAACAGCCTATTTCCGTTAGACAACGTTCAACAGGAAGCCGTTTTATTCACCCGCTTAAAACGCAAGCAACAATTCGAAGAAAAACTGCAATCTTCGGGCTTTGATCAAGACTACCCTTTGAGTAAAGAGCAGAGCGAAAAATTGTTAAAAGACCTCGAAATGGCCGCCATGCGCTACAAGCATAGCTTTCTCCAGGAAATTCGCCGAGAGTTGGATCACAGCAGCTACCCAATGGATCAGTACACTCTGCTAGAAAACTATACCAATACCGAATTCAAAGAGCTTTTAAGCGCCTACCGCGAAAAAACCGAACAGCGCGGTGTGTATTAATACCTGACGTAAAGAAAGACTACCGTGTTTTTCCAGGTTTATAAAACCCGCATTGTTTCAAACCCAACAATACCTGATGAAACTTACCCGACCTCCCGACGCTGATTCCCTGCGTCGGTCTGCGTCCGTATAGTCATGCCTTGCGGCTGGCCCACCTAAAAACTAGAAGTTAGATGTAATTAAGGGCTTCCTAAGCCTAGTAACACGCGCTTATAGCACCTCACTCAATCGCGACAAGCTTTGACCTACAACAATTAACGTGCCGGTCTCGGGGTTGGTCGCGGCATTACGGAAATGCAGTGTAGACCCACTTTTCAGCCTAACCCAACTCTGCCCGCCATCTTGCGAGCGCAGGATGGCACCATCTCGACCAACCAAAATCACATTCGCCGAGCCACTCTCAAATAGCGCGCTGCGTAATTCACCCGTATATTCGGGCGAACTCACATTGGCCCAATTTTTACCCCGATCAGTAGATCTAACGATGGTACCCTCTTGGCCAAAGGCCAACAGCGCACCCGAACGAGGTTCTTTTACCACTCTGCGTAAGGTATTTACCGTTGCCGACTCTGCCGCAGCCCAAGTGCTGCCCTCTTCGGAGCGCAATATTTTGCCATGGGAGCCAACCGCTAACAGGACATTACTTTCACTATCGGCATAGGCGCCATAGAGATCATTCAATGCATGAGTGTCCGCCATCAACCACGTACGACCATTATCCCGGCTAACTGCAACGCCACCCTTCTCACCAACGGTAAACATTAACGCGTTTGCTTTCGAAATAGCGCTATGCCATAAATTCCGGTTTACACTTTCAATGGTCGAAATTTTTTGCCATGACTCGCCCGCGTCTTTAGATTCATAAACAGATCGATACAATACCTCTATCGCAAGATAAGCATTGGTGTCCTCACTGTATAAAATTTGTGTAAATGCCTCGCCTTTACTAAATTCTCCCTGGTACACCGATACCCAACTCAGGCCATTATCCGTAGAGCGTATAATGCTTCCCGCTGGCCCCGCAGCAATAAGAACACCAGTAGCTTTATCTAAAACAATATCGCGCAAATGGGGCGGTTGATTTTTAAACGGATAATCTACATCAATAGCAGACCAACTTAAGCCATCGTCTTCTGAGCGCCAGATGCCACCCAACTGACCAACGGCCACAAAAGTATCGGTACCCGGTATATGAATGGCCTTACGTATGTATTGGTCGATCCCAGGTCGCACCGACACCCAGTTTTCCACCGGCAACGCCGAAATACTTAACCTGTTAGACGTTGCGATAGTGCCACCTAGCCCGGCCGCCACGAACGTATTCTTCGCCTCACTGTGCATCAGCGTAGTAATACTCATATTAAATAAAGGTTTGAACACATCGGCGAACCACGTTGCCCCGCCATCACTGGAGCGAGCCATAACCCCAGAGCTACCAACCACTAAAAGTGATTTACTTTTGCTATCGTAAATAATGCTCGAAAGATAAGGAATATCATCACTCGGCCAGTTATTAACCCTTAAGGGAACAGGCGCCCAGCTTTGCCCTTTGTCTTTTGAAACGAGGATATCGCCCATCTGCGTGGAAAGTGCAATAACGTCGTACTCTGGATCGTAAGCACTGCCGGTGACATAGCCTGCG
Organism: Teredinibacter franksiae; assembly: GCF_014218805.1. Lineage (NCBI taxonomy): Bacteria > Pseudomonadati > Pseudomonadota > Gammaproteobacteria > Cellvibrionales > Cellvibrionaceae > Teredinibacter > Teredinibacter franksiae. Next base: position 932,249 of record NZ_JACJUV010000001.1, read on the forward strand.
GTAGGCACACGGGTTAATCGCCAGTTTTTACCGCTATCATCAGACACCAGTAATCGGCCATGATCCGCCGCCGCGAACAACAACTCATCGTATTGATGAAAACCAACAACGTGTGGAATGTAGCTGCCTGAAGGCTGCATATCATGCTGACTAAACTCCCACTTAAAACCGCCATCGGTAGATCGCCCCGTAGTGCCAAATTGAGCACCCAAAAACACATCCCCCGTTTTCTCCTCAATAAACAATTGAAGAATTTCAGCCTGCTCTTCCGTCGTGTTATAGGACACCAACCGCCAACTCAAACCATCATCAGACGAATACAGAATGGCATTTTGCGTACCCGCCGCCACCCATGTCTTTTTACTTTCCACATACAGCGACGTATTTAGACGTGTTTCAGCAAGATCGGCTGCCTCTGGCAGGTTCAACTTAGCTTTACCCCAGGTTTCGCCCCGATTAGTGGAACGCAAAATAGTGCCACCCTCGCCGACCGCAATCATCACGCTGCCCGAAGGGTTCACACTGATGTCGCGCAATGTGTGAGTAACCGGTGTATCGCTACTCTTCCACACTACGCCATCACTCGAATATGCAATAGCCCCTTGCTCACCTGCGAGATAAAAGCTTTCACTTCCCTCAGCGTACTCACCGGTCATCCATTTAGGGTTAAAGACCTCAGCCCGGTAATTGGGCGTTTTTGCGCTGTTACCTGCGTCACAGGCAATAAGAGCAAAGCTAAGGAGCATAATTAGACACAGGCGTATCGTCATGGGTGTTGTCCTTGGAAACGGGAGCGCTGACCGAAGAGAAGGTCGCGCATCCAATTATTGTTATATTTATCAGGTTTTTCGCGTACCGCAACTTGTACTACTTAATCTCACATACTATTTAATCTCACAAATTGGTCAACCATTCAAGCTTTTCGGCATTCCAATTTTGAATATGCGAATTCATCGAATGCAAACCTGCTGGTCTCCTAACCCGCTGCTATTACACAGGGAGACAAAGCTTAATCGTCAACTCGCCCCATGCCATACAAAAGCATGACCCGCACCCCAACGGGGAGGGCCAAAAAGAAACGGAAAGGCATTAAAACACAGATAGTAAGTACGAAGGTTATGCGAGAGTTACCGTCCTCCCTCACCGCCATATACAAAAAAACCCAGCACTAGGCTGGGTTTTGGATAACCTACTGTCATCGTATTTGGGCGGGATTGTCTCAGGCACATCCATGTGCCCAACCCTTCGGGCGCCTTCGGCGGACCAAAATGCTCCAAGCATTTAGTCGAACCACGAGAGTTCTCACCCTCCCTCACCGCCATATACAAAAAACCCAGCACTAGGCTGGGTTTTGGATAACCTACTGTCATCGTATTTGGGCGGGATTGTCTCAGGCACTTCCATGTGCCCGCCCCTTCGGGCGCCTTCGGCGGACCAAAATGCTCCAAGCATTTAGTCGAACCACGAGAGTTCTCACCCTCCCTCACCGCCATATACAAAAAACCCAGCACTAGGCTGCGTTTTGGATAACCTACTGTCATCGTATTTGGGCGGGATTGTCTCAGGCACATCCATGTGCCCGCCCCTTCGGGCGCCTTCGGCGGACCAAAATGCTCCAAGCATTTAGTCGAACCACGAGAGTTCTCACCCTCCCTCACCGCCATATACAAAAAACCCAGCACTAGGCTGGGTTTTTTGTATATGGCGGTGAGGGAGGGATTCGAACCCTCGGTGCCTTACGACACACACACTTTCCAGGCGTGCTCCTTCGACCACTCGGACACCTCACCAAATTGTAATTTCGCGTTTCACTACAAGCTAATATCTAACTCGAAGGCAGTACGCCTGCCCCGCCAGCTTATAGCCGAGCAATTCATAGAATCTCACCGAGGAGCTCCAGAAGGCGGCACACTCTACACAAACCTTTAGCGAAAGGCAATCTCTGGAAAATGTCGTTTTTGGAGGTAACACGTAAGATGGGGCGAAACTAGCCTACGGGCAGCTCTACAAAGAAATACGAGCCTCCACCCGTGGCTGGCTTGTAGTAAATTTTACCTTTATGAGCTTCGATAATATTTTTAGTAATAGCCAAACCCAGGCCTGTTTGTTTTTCACCCGCCGTCGATTTGCTGCTAAGAACAGAAAAGGGTTTAAACAGTTTTTCCGCTTCCGGTTCAGGTATTCCAGCACCGAAATCGCGTACGCTGAGTAACAGCAGGTCACCATCTCGACTTAAACAAATATCAACCGATGCGGCCGAATAGGAGTACTTGATCGCGTTGCTGATCAAATTATCGACAACCTGCTTGATTTTTATATCATCTAAGAAAGTGATCATACCTTCGGGTATATCCAGCCGAAGATTGAGCTTAATTTGTTTGTTCTCAGCTTGCTCTGTATACAGCTCTACCCGCTCCTGCAAAGTGTTGCTTAGATCTACCTTGGATAAATGCAGCTCCGTTCGCCCGCTTTCTATAGCCGATACATCCAACAAGCTCTCTAATAGCTCAATCAGGCCCATGCTATTTTTGTTTATCATTTCAGCCATGGCGTTTACGCGACGATTATCTACATGCTGATGCAGTATCATTTTTGACGCGGTGTTTATCGCTGCCAGCGGGCCACGTATATCGTGAGCAGCAGTACCCAACAACTTGTTTTTATCCTCGTTAAGTTTTTTCTGAGTAATGTAAGATTCAATACGGTCAGCGCTTCGATTGATACGACAGAGCAATTCTTCTGGTACAAAAGGCTTTACCAGGTAATCATTAGCTCCGGCTTTTATGAATTGAGCGGGCAAATTCTGACCACCCTGAGCCGATACGCCAATAATTTCAAGCTCGCTACTGCTTTTAACTTCTCGTAACGCGCCAGTTAGCGCCAAGCCGCCCATACCCTCCATAAAACAGTCGACCACGGCAATAGCGATGTCGGGGTTTCGCTCAATGCAATCGAGAGCCTCTTCGCCGCTGGCAACCGAATGTATCTGGTAGTTCTGCCGTTTAAGCAACCTCTCCATATTGCGCCGTGCAACCCGTGAGTCGTCCACCACCATAACCGCAAGGTTTCGATTGAGATAGATGCGATTAACAGCCCACACCACATATTCAAGGCTGAAAGCGCCGGATTTATGCGCGTAATCGGCAATTCCTCGCAACCACAGGTCCTCCTCCATCGCGCGGTCACTAACAGCGGTAAACACTATGGCCGGAATACCGGCTCTAGAAACTAACTCTACCGCTTTACCATCCACCGCATCCGGCAAGTGTAAGTCGACAATGGCGACAAAATAGTCCTGGCCAGCCCCCTCCAATAACGCTCTGGCGGAAGCGTAGTCTTCCACAACATCCACAACAAAACCGTGCGCCTGCTCGATTAGGCTCTTGAGCACACGCGAGAATGAGCGAGCGTCTTCAATGATTAGGATTTTTTCGGTCATAACATTAGCTAAGCGTGATCCAATTGCATCTTTAAAAGTAGCTTATCTCCGCCTAATTCGCCGGGCATCGGGTTGTTTTTTCGCCAGACACCTAAAAAGCACTCAGCTCTAGGGTAAGTGCTCTGCAAATTACCACCTGTAACACCCTACGTAGCCTTTTGAGCCCTATATATCGATTTTGACTAGTATGTGGTCCATACTTGTTTGAAACCGTGCACAAAAATGGGCTAAAGGTTTGTGAATGCAGGCTTCCAATATCTACCTTATCGCCACAGCAGAAGTTGCCGTGTTACTTCTGTTGATATGCGTATTTCTGCTCCTACAAAACCGTTCTCTACGCGGCCTAGTAAAGAAGCTACAATTAAGAATGGAACAGCTCGTTGTAGACTTGCGGGCCGCTCGGTCAGCCGCTAAAACATCAAAGGAAGAGTCTTCCGCAAAGGATGTTGGCTACAAGCAAATGCTAAACAAACAGCTCGATTTTATTCGAGAACACCACGACCGGCTGGATGCAGGACAAGACCTAGTACTCGACCTAGACCCCGAAACGCCGCTACCGAGACGTGTGGCCGCTTTACGCTACGCCATCCTCCAGGCGGAAAAAGAAGCCACAGCTAACAAACTCAACGACCACGCCGACTGGAAAGTGTTGCAATCCCGTTACGAGAAGCTATTCGATTACCAAGCCGTTTACACACAGGCCCCTGAGGCCGGTGTATACCCCGAAGAAATGGACGCCCTACTTCAGGAGTTGACCGCCGCCAAGAAAAGGGTGCAAAACCTCGAGCGCTTTAAGGCACTGTACTTTGATCTAGAACAGCAGTGGGAATCCAGCAAGGAAAATGCCCAAGTTCACATGAGTCAGATCAGTGAGCTAACAGCCGAAGCCGAAAACAGCAACGAAATCGAACAGGTTCTGAAGGCTTACCAATCCAGTTATAATGTTTTTAACGACATACTTGAAGCCGGTGTCGAGGGTCAAAACATTCTTAACAGTAGCGCAACCGGTGAAGAATCCACAAGTGAAGTTCGCCACCTGAGAGCCGTTGCCGCAGACCAGCATAAAATCATCACCGAATTACAGCGTAAGCTGCGTGACTCAAACACCGCCGAAGAAAAGGAGCTAGTTGTAAATGAATTACAGGGGCAACTGCAAAAGCAAATTCGCTTTGTGCAGGAGTCTGAAACCTGTATCCAGCTACTGGAAGACGAACTGACAACGGCACACAAAGAAGTGGAGCAACTTCAAACTCGACTCTCCCAACTGCCGGCTCTTAAAGGCAGCCTAAAAGAGCTACGCGACCAAAACGACGAATACGAACTTCAGTTTACCGCCATCAAATCTGAAAACCGACGCCTCTCCTCCAAACTAAAAGCCATCGAGGCTGCCCCCCCCAACGATACAGGCAACTCCCACAAGCTCAAAAAAGAATTGTCTGAGCTGGAATCACGCTATGCGGAGCTGGAGGAGAAGTTCCTGGACCTTAAGATGAGCCAATAACGCGACCACACCATTCTCACAGCCTTTAAAAGCTATTGTTGCACTGCTCATGGGTCGCTAGAATAGCGGCCACCAATGACAACTGTTTATTGTTGTCTTAAGGCATAATGTAATCGATTTGGTTACTGCCAATACAGTCTGTACAAGCCTTAAACACTGTTACTAGGATAATAAATGGCTGAGCCCACGAATCAGGTTTCCGAAAAACTCGCAGCAGACTTTTCTCTCAGACAAAACGACGTTCGCACGCTCATCTGTATTGCGGCGGCGGGCACCTTGATGGTTAACCTCAATTGGCAGGCCATCAATATCATTGACGCGCTAATCGCCGTCGGTATTCTCACCTATGCTGCTGCTTCATACCTGTGGCTGCGCAAACGCATATTCGACAAACAGCGCGACCTAATCTTCGACCGGGTAATGATGCTGGATGCCTTTATTATTGGCATAGTGCTTGGCCTATCTAACTTCAGTCTGCTGCCCTCAATTCTCTTTATCACCATGATTCAATTTAACGGACTGATCAATGGCGGGGTTAAAAAGTGGCTGGCCGACAACGCGGCCTTTGTTGGGGGGGTTACCTGTACCTTTTTATTGCGCGACCCCGACTGGGTGCTGTCCGACAAACTCGAGATCAGCATCGTTAGCCTTATTGGCATCTTTACTTATTTTTGCGCCTACGCTATTTTTGTCCATACGCGCATTCGCAAGCTTATTATGCACAACAAACAATTGGTAAATGAGCAAACCCTCTACAAATTACGCACCTATAAATTGGCCCGCTATCTCACCCCTACAGTATGGAAAGCAATTAATGAGGGGAGAGAACAAACACTCGCATCGGAGCGCAAACGCGTTTCCGTGTTTTTTTCCGATATACGTGGTTTTTCCAGCCTAGCGGAAGAGTTGGAAGCGGAAACACTCACCGATTTACTCAATACCTACCTCACGGAGATGGTAACCATTGCCACCAAGCATCGCGGCACCATCGATAAGTTTATGGGCGATGCCATTATGGTGATTTTTGGTGATACGGGCAGTGAGGGACTAAAAGCCGACTGCATACGTTGTCTGGGTATGGCGATTGATATGCGTAAAAAGATGAAAGAGCTGCAAACACGCTGGTATAACCAAGGTATAAAAAAACCCCTACAAATCCGTATGGGGATAAATACCGGCTACTGCACGGTGGGGTCTTTTGGCACAACCCAATATATGGATTACACCGTATTGGGTACCCACGTAAACCTTGCCAGCCGCCTAGAGTCGGCCGCTGATCCCGGCGAAATTCTTATTTCCCATGAAACCTGGTCACTGGTTAAAGATGTGATTATGTGCCGAGACAAGGGCGAGATAACCGCAAAAGGTTTCAGCCACCCCATAAAGGTATATCAGGTGGTGGACTTTCGCAAAGACCTTGGTCGGCACCAAAGTTATTTTGAGGAAAATGCTGAGGGGTTTTCCATGCATCTCGATCTCGATAAAATTCGCAACTACGACAAAAACACCGTTGTTGATGCACTCGAGAGTGCTGCCGAAAAACTGCGGGATAAAGTTATTAAATAAAGCACACCTCTACTGTCGGGCAATACGGCACATGTTAAGTGCTGCCGGCAGGTCTTTACCTAAGTTGGGTGTCGCTCTGTATGGGTTTATATCCAAGCCCCCCCGACGGGTATAGCGCGCATAAACAGCCAAAGCATCTAACTCTCCCTGCGCCAATAGATCACAGAATATTTTCTCCACGCAGTTTTCATGAAAATCCTGATGTTCGCGAAAGGAAATAACATAGCGCAAGTAGCTTTCTGGTAACAGTTCCCGACCAGAGTATTGAATCCACACCGTTGCCCAATCTGGCTGCCCAGTAACCGGGCAATTACTTTTAAGTAAATGGCTGTACAAGCAAACACCCTCCACTTGGGTGCTGTTAAACACCAGCATATTACTGTCGGGCCGGTAGGAATCTATCTTGCATTGAAGGTCGTCCACACAGCTGCCCCGTGGTGGCGCCAGCGCTTTTGGGTAAGCGTCTACCGGGTAAAGCGTTACCTGTACGTCAGCACCACTGGCCGCTGTAAGGTCCGCCTGTAATTGTGCTTTTACCGCCGCTACCGACTCAAACCGCGTTTGATTAAGCGAGTTTAAATAGTATTTAAGCGATTTCGATTCAATAATGGCATCGCTGTCGGCGAGAAAAACAAATTCAGCAATTGCTACCTGGGGTTTACCGCCAGGTAATAACCACGAAACTTCGTACGCTGTCCAAATATCCAAACCGATAAACGGCGCACCTTTACCCTCGAGCAATAGGATACGCGATTGGCTCCTCGCGATAGGCTCTAAAAGCGAAGGGTCGTAGTTGGATACATAGCTAGCCGTTTCGCCAAGCTTTATTGATGCCATCAGGTACGCAACCTCTTTCCATACTCCAGCAGATATAGGCAATAGGAGCCTAGAACTACCAAAAATAAAACAATGCCTATAAATGCCCACGTTATATCGACATCAGACACGCCAAGAATGCCATAGCGAAACGCATTAACCATGTAGAAAACCGGGTTCAATTTAGACACCCCCTGCCAAAATTCAGGCAGTAAACTGATCGAATAAAACACCCCGCCAAGATAGGTGAGTGGCGTAAGTACAAACGTTGGAATTATTGAAATATCGTCAAACGAATTCGCAAATATGGCGTTAATCATACCCGCAATCGAAAACAGCACCGCGGTGAGCAGTATCACACTCACCGTTACCAACGGATCATGAATTTTGAGATCTGTAAAAAAAAGCGAAATTAAGGTTACCACCGAACCCACAGCTAAGCCCCGCAACGAACCACCACAGACATAACCCGCCATAATAATGTAATTCGGCGTAGGGCTAACCTGCAACTCTTCAATACTTTTAGTGAATTTCGCTGAGTAAAAAGATGACACCACGTTGGAGTAGGAATTGTTAATAACAGCCATCATGATTAACCCGGGAACCACAAACGACATATAGTCAAACCCGCCCATTTCTCCAATACGGGCGCCGATTAGGCTGCCGAAAATAACGAAATAAAGCGCCATGGTAATGACCGGTGGAATTAGCGTTTGCACCCATATTCGAGTAAAGCGGCGAATTTCTTTGGTAACGATCGTTCGAAATGCAATAAGCTGCTGATGGGCATTCATCTACTCTTCCCCTCCTGAGCTTTGCGCATTAACCAGCCTAACGAAGAGTTCCTCTAGACGATTCACTTTATTACGCAGGCTAATCACGTCTATCCCTTGGGTAGAAAGTTGTCGAAACAGATCGTTCATCGACGTCCCACTTGCAACCGAAACCTCAAGTGTTGTGGTATCCGTTTGCTCCACCGCGTAGGTGTCAAATTGTGGCAGGCTTTCCACGGGTTGCGCCACATCCAAAATAAAGGTTTCTCTATTCAACTGTTTCAGTAATGCTTTGACACTGGTGTTTTCAACAATTTCACCGTGATTGATGATAGCAACATTCCGGCAAAGGCTCTCAGCTTCCTCTAGGTAATGTGTTGTTAATATAATGGTGGTACCGGCTTCATTTATGTCCTTCAAAAACTCCCACATGCTGCGGCGCAATTCGATATCAACACCTGCCGTAGGTTCATCTAAAATGAGAAGTTTAGGCTCGTGCACCAATGCGCGCGCAATCATCAAGCGACGCTTCATACCGCCACTAAGGTTACGTGCCTGCTGATTCCGTTTCTCCCACAGACCCAAATGCTTTAAATACTTTTCTGCTCGCGCCTCTGCCAGTGCCTTAGGCAAGCCGTAGTAACCGGCCTGGTTGGTGACAATATCTTTAATATTTTCAAACATATTGAAGTTGAATTCCTGCGGTACCAACCCCAATAATTGCTTAGCAGCGGAGAATTCCCGGTCGATATCATGGCCGAAGATACGCACTTGTCCGGCAGACTTTCGCACCAGCGAACACAAGATGCCAATAGTGGTAGACTTGCCGGCTCCGTTGGGGCCCAGTAACGCAAAAAAATCACCCGGCGCCACTTTTAGGTCTATACCTTTTAGTGCCTCAAATGCGTTGCCATAGGTTTTACACAGCCCACTGATATCCAGTGCCAGCTCGGACTTTTCGCTTGCTGGCGTTGCTTCTGTTAAATCATACATAATCGGAAAAATGCTCCGTGGAAAATACCGTTTCAGAATACCAAAAGTTTCATCAGCAACTGGTAGTTAACCTGCTGACACAGATTCGTCAGCTATTACCCTTTACCCGCACCGATGACCATGAACCAAGTGAGCAAGATACGCAATTTATAGAATATTTCGACAAGCTGAGCAGCGACCTCAATGCCAGCGAAGAGGGCTACCCTCTGGGCCAATGGATTATAACCGCGATTGTTGCCCGCTACCCCCACATTACGCCTCTGGTCGCTCGCGATCTATTCTGGTTTTTCGGTGGTGATTGCCTGCACTATTTAGGCGACGAAGAAATTACAAAATTTCAAAAGCTAGACGAAAGCTTTCATACCCAAGACTCGGAAACTGAAACCTTTGTCCCCTATGAAGAAATGCGCGAGCAGATATTTAACCTGCAATAGCGTAAACCCTTGACGCCCCCCAACGCCAGCCTCTCCAGAGGCCTTTAAGGCCAAAAAGGCGCCATATCAGTACCACGCTTATACTGCGGTCTCAGTCGCCACTGCTCTTGTGCTCCGCGGCATACGACCGCCATGGCACCCAAAGCACTCACTTCGTTCGCGGGGCGAGCTCATGGCGGAAGTGCAGAAAATACAGGACGATGACAGGGATGTAATCGTTAGAACGACTCAGGAGACAAAGTCGAGCAATTTCCTGTCCTACATCCTGTGGCCGCCGTTCCCGCGCATGACGTGCACGGACGCACTAATGCAGCGATTGCATGGATGCAATGGAGCTGCCCCTGTGCTCCACGGCATACGACCGCCATGGATGGCGGAAGTGCAGAAAATGCAGGAGCAATTTTCTGTCCTACATCCTGTGGCCGCCGTTCCCGCACATGACGTGCACGGACGCACTAATGCAGCGATTGCATGGATGCAATGGAGCTGCCCCTGTGCTCCACGGCATACGACCGCCATGGATGGCGGAAGTGCAGAAAATGCAGGAGCAATTTTCTGTCCTACATCCTGTGGCCGCCGTTCCCGCACATCCCTGTGCTCCACGGCATACCTACATCCTGTAGGCAAAAAAAAAGCGCAACCGTTAGGTTGCGCTTTTAAAATGCTTCGCTTGATCCAATTGATGCAATCAAAACTAAAGACTTCACAGTCAGCGTACATCTCTGACTATTCAAAACTGGAGCGGGAAACGAGACTCGAACTCGCGACCCCAACCTTGGCAAGGTTGTGCTCTACCAACTGAGCTATTCCCGCAGTGGCGTCCCCTAGGGGGTTCGAACCCCTGTTACCGCCGTGAAAGGGCGGTGTCCTAGGCCTCTAGACGAAGGGGACGCATCGGTAATTTCTGATCTGACATGCTTGTCATTTCAGAAGAGCGCGCATTCTATTGAGACCGTCGTAGGCTGTCAACACTTTTGCCGAAGAAGTATCAAAAAGTATTAACCAAATTACAATTGAGGCATTAAGTGTCATTTAATCATGCTGAATTGGTCTGATTCTCACCAATCTGGCGGTTATTCAATCGCGGACTCCAGAAAAAAACAACTAGAAAACAAAGACTTGGGGCACCCTCCCTCGCTCGCGCAATTTGCTTAACTGGCAATCAGCAACTAGCCTTGATAGAAGAGTAACTGGTTTCCGACGCTTCGCGAATTCGCCCATGTCATCCGTCAATATTATTGCCTCTATCATTGTTTTGCTTGCCACACTGGTGTGCTATGCCTTTGTAGCGCAAACCCTGCGCCAGAAACGCGAACAGCGAAAACGCGTGCTCACAGCCTTGAAGGCCCGTTCACGCAGTTTCAAATTTATGATAAATGGCTTTCCTGAGGGCTTTCTACCGCGTGAACTGACGCTGCTGGTTCAACGCTGCCTAATAGACGTAAGTGAGCAGCTGGCTAAACTAGAGCCCCGTGAGCCCAGCCATATGCAGGACTTACAGTCAATCACCACGCAAATGACAGAAACCCAGAGAACCACAAAACCTAACAAACCGGTAATCTTGGAAAGTGCACAGCAAATTAAAGAAGTTAAAATTTGCCTAGAGGAGCTATACCGCTTTATTCACCATCAGGAAAGCAAAAGCGCTATTAACAAAGGTCAAGCCGATAACTATCGCAATCAAATCAAAATACTTACCCTGCAATTGACCGTCGACGGCTATGTTGCACAGGGAAAGGCCGCAGCCCAAGCAAGTAAAATCAAGCTAGCCGCGCATTATTATGACCTCGCACTTAAGCTAATAGCCCGTGAAGCACGTCCCGGGCAGTTTGATCAGCGGGTTGCATCGCTGAAAACCACCTACCGGCAGCTCATGGAGCAACTGACCACCGATGTCGATGACGACGATCATCAACCAGCTGACGAAGCTGAGCAGGCAGAACAGGAAGATATCGCCGACGAATGGGACAAGTTTGATTCTGACGAAGGAAGCTGGAAGAAAAAGCACATATACGACTAGCAACCACTCGATCACCAACCCCTCGCTTACCTTACTTGACTACAATGTGGTCATCGAAACTATACGACTAATCTCACAATAGGGGCGGCCACACTCCTCTCGCCACTGCTTAAAGGTATCTTCAGCTTTCTTTAATTCCTTTTGTGAGGTAGGGGCTTTTTCTACAACGCCCTGTGCCACCAAGACCGCAGCAACATCTCGGGTGATCAAGAACGTATCCTTACCCACCATACGCAGAAAATAGGGCCCAGACATACCGCCGAGCTGGCTACCTCGCTTTTTTAACGCCAGCCAGAGGCCTACCGTATCCTCTACCGGCCAATCTGCCAGCCACTGACCAAAACTGCCAGCCTCTTTCGCCACATCCTGTAAAAATAGACCGTTAGCGCGAATGGACTTAATCTTACCCAAATGGCGAATAAGGCTTTTATTACTCATATGAACATCAAGCTCATCATCACTTAGCATTGCGCATAAAAAAGGGTCAAAATTATTGAAGGCTTGCTCGAATGCGGGCCACCGCCTATCCACCATGTCATGTTTGAGCCCCGCACGAAAAATACGTAAACATAGGTTTGATAGATAATACGCATCGGACTGCTTGCGCAACTGGCTAGCCGATTTCGCCTTGGGCAGCAAAGACTCTACCGCAGATTCCCCGCCTTTATGAAGAACGGCGGTAGCGTAAAGCTCGCGAAAACTGATCATGCTTCACTGTCTCCCTCTCGAAAACTCACTGAAGTAGAATTAACACAGTAGCGCAGCCCCGTCGGTTGCGGTCCATCGGTAAATACATGCCCTAGGTGGCAACCACAGCGTTCACATGTAACTTCGGTACGTACCATACCGTGGGTACGATCTAACGTCTCGCGCACAACGCTTTTCTCCAGCGGCGCGAAGAAGCTAGGCCAGCCGCACCCGGAGTCGTACTTTTGGCTGGAAGAGAACAATGGTTCACCACAGCATTTACAATTGAACTTTCCTTCGGCCTTGTGCTCCCAATATTTTCCAGAAAATGCTGGCTCAGTTCCCTTTTCTCGACAAATACGGAACTCTTCTGGCGTGAGCTTAGTACGCCACTTATCATCGTCATTTTTTTGCTGATCTGACATAATCTGCTCCTCTTAATTACGTTAACCTCGTTGAATGAAGATGCCACAACTTAAAAAATCCGAAAAGCTTAACGGCGTTTGCTACGATATTCGCGGGCCGGTACTTGAACACGCCGTGCGCCTCGAAGAAGAAGGCCATAAAATCCTCAAACTTAACATCGGCAATCCAGCGCCTTTTGGTTTTGATGCTCCGGACGAAATCATAGCCGATGTGATACACAATATCCGCAATGCACAAGGCTATACCGAATCTCGCGGTTTATTTGCCGCACGCAAGGCCATTATGCAAGAGTGCCAAAGGCTTCAGGTTCCAGGTGTGGATATTGACGATATCTTCCTTGGTAACGGTGTAAGCGAATTAATTGTCATGGCCAACCAAGCGCTGCTCAACGATGGCGATGAAGTGCTAGTGCCATCACCCGACTACCCCCTGTGGACCGCCGCCGTGAACCTTGCTGGCGGAAATGCTGTTCATTATCTCTGCGACGAACAAAGTGACTGGTTTCCCGACCTAAACGATATTCGCCAAAAAATTACCGCTAAAACCCGAGCGATTGTCATCATCAACCCCAACAACCCAACGGGCGCGGTATACAGCCGCGAGCTGTTGGAGCAAATCGCTGTACTGGCCCGAGAACACAACCTGGTTATTTTTGCCGACGAAATTTACAGCAAAATCATTTACGACGATGCCAAATTCATTCCTATGGGGCAAATTGCCCAAGATGTAATCTGTGTAACTTTCAACGGACTATCCAAATCCTACCGATTGGCAGGCTTCCGTTCTGGCTGGCTGATTCTCAGTGGAGCCAAGGAGCGAGCGTCAGATTTCATGAAAGGCATCGAAATGCTCGCCTCCATGCGCTTATGCGCCAATGCGCCCGCCATGTACGCCGTACAAACAGCGTTGGGCGGCTATCAAAGCATCAAGGAGCTTATCCTCCCCGGTGGGCGCTTGCGAGAACAGCGTGATATTGCCTGGCAAGAACTCACAAAAATACCCGGCGTTAGCTGTATCAAGCCCAAAGGTGCCATTTACCTGTTCCCTAAAATTGATCGCAAACTGTACAATCTTGAAGACGATCAACAGTTAATTCTGGATTTCCTGATACAGGAGCGTATTTTACTGGTACAAGGAACGGCTTTTAACTGGAAAGAGCCCGATCACTTCCGCATCGTGTTCCTCCCCCAGGTGGAAGATCTCAAGCACGCCATAGCAAGTTTCGGCCGTTTCCTACAAACACGACGTAAAACCTAAAACCGATATGCAGGAGCACTTACTAACAAATGGATAATTTACATATTCATGATTTTTGTCGGGACACAGCCAAAGCGCTGTCAAAACTGTATGCGAACTTCCCGCAAAAAATCATTCTGTATGTAGAGGATATTGCAGGCCCAGACACACCCGATGAATTTGGCCTACATAGTTCAAGATTCCAAGCCGGATTTCACACGTTGCTGTGGTTAACTGAAACAGACTACATCCAATATTTACAAGCCATACGTCAGGAAGCCATCGAAGATGCAACACTCAGTCATCGCTGTTTCACTTTTTTAAGTGGTCCAGACGACCATTCTAAAAAAGCCTTGGCGGGTGAAGAAAATGTAACCCGCCCCACTTTAAATCGCCGTATCGATACCCTTCGTGAGCACTTAAACAACATGAGCTCAGACAAATTAACGGCACTTGTACTGCGCTACATGGAAGAATCAAGGCAGTTTCAATAACCCCCAGCCCGCTAACTTACTTCAGTAGCCAACAGTCGGTTTTCAATGACTCAGCGTCGCCTTTTACTTGTCAAGCCACCTGCTTGTGTGGCACGATTTTCAACACCAGTACCTTCGTTCAGTAATTGAGCTAAAGTCATTTAAGTAGTACCCGTAAGTTTGTTAGAACCCTGATCTATATTAACGTTGTATTCGCTCCCTTAACGTTAATATAGCCCCGGTTCTCAAACTGGCTATGCGGATGTAAATGAGAACCGCTTAGCCCTCTAGCGACACGCTTTCCCCAACTTTGGTTGTAACAAATGCCCGGGATGACCTATTACGCACTCTTAGCCTCCGATGCCACCCTGGTTGTCGTAACATTCTTATTACTTGCCCTGCTGGCAAGGCGGCGTATGGACCTTCGCTCTCGCGGTTATGTCAGATCAGTAGCGCTCATCAGTACCGGCGTGTCTATTGTCGCTATCGGCGCCCTCTTTCACTTGTACAAAACGATTGTCGTAGCGCCCACATCACTCTCTCCGGGGGCAGGTAATAGTCATTACGTTGTACTACTGGCTTCCATAGCGGCGGGTGCTCTGCTGCTATTTCTGGGGCTGGAGGCGCTGATAAATCGCGTTATTCCGAAATCCTCACAAAAATTGACGGAACTACGTGAAATTCGAGAACAATTGTCGACCTCCAACAACGAACTTGCTGAACTTATTGCCTCCCGCACTCAGGAACTGGAAATTAACACCGAAACCCTGAGGCAAATACTCGAAGATCAACAGCTTTCCCGAAGAGCTCTTCTGCAGAGCGAAGCAAAATTTCACACACTTTTCGATCGCAGCCCCGCGCTGTTTGTGACCGTCGATAGCCTACACGTTATCAGCGACATTAACTTATACGGTGCAAAAGCACTCGGCTATGACGTCAAATCACTGGTTGGCGAACCTTTCTCAAAAATCGTATCCATGGAAGACGCCGATAAGCAGCAAGAATTCATCGACTACTGTTTCACCAGCACCGAAAACAAACTTGAAACTGACCTCCGTATGGTCCGCGACAACACCGAAAAACTATGGGTGAAAATTACCGCCAGCATTGTTCGCGATGAAAATGAACCAGACCGCCTGCTAATTGTTTGTCAGGACATTACCGAATCAAAAAAATTAGCCGAAAGCCTTTCCTATCAAGCCCGCCATGACGACCTGACGGGGCTATTTAATCGTCGTGCACTAGAAAGCTTTGTCGATAAGGCCGTCGCCAAGAATACTTCTGATCAAACGTTAGCGCTAATCTATATGGATATAGATCAGCTTAAAATCGTGAATGATACCTGCGGACACTCAGCGGGTGACGAGTTGATTAGGCAGCTGGTACAAAAAATTAATGAGCATAGCAAAGCATTCGATTTCTTTGCGCGAACCGGTGGTGATGAGTTTGCCTTAGTTCAGCTTAATACAGACATTCACAACGCCGTAGAAGTGGCTGAAATTGTGCGCAACACCATTGAAGACCATGTATTTAAATGGAAAGAACTCACCTTTCGTCAATCTGTGAGCATCGGCGTTGCACTCACGTCCCACGACATTCGCAATATGGGAGAATTATTCGTCGCGGTCGATGCCGCCTGCTTTACCGCAAAACAAGCCGGGCGAAACCGTGTGGTGGTCCACGAAGAAACCTCTGGGGTACTCAACGAAAATCGCAATGAAATGCTTTGGGTGAGCCGATTACAAAGCGCCTTGATGCAAGACCGGTTTGAGCTCTATTTTCAGCCCATTCTGGCGTTAAACGATATTCACTCTGGCTACATTCACTACGAAGTGCTACTGCGATATGTCGACGACGACGGCACTCATATTTCGCCCGACAATTTTTTACCTGCAGCCGAGCGCTTCGGTATCACCAACCAGATAGATCTATGGGTGCTTACCACTACGCTTGATTATTTGCATAAAAACCCCTCCCATGCACAGGCACTGTCCTGTTGTTCCATAAACCTAAGCAGCCACTCACTGTCTAGCCATCAATCACGTATGGCAATTAAGCAACTGGTGATGACCGCGGAATTTGACCTCAATAAAATTTGTTTTGAAATTACCGAAACTAGCGCGATTCACAATATGGAAGAGGTTGAACAATTTATCCGCGAACTTAAAACGCTTGGCTGTCGTTTTGCACTGGATGATTTCGGTACGGGTTTCTCGTCTTTCGGTTATCTGAAACGACTGGAAGTCGACTACATAAAAATAGATGGGTCTTTTATTCAAGATATCACCAACGATAAGCTTGGACGCGCCATGGTCAAAGCCATGAATGCCATCAGCAAAGAACTTGGTATCACAACAATCGCCGAATATGTAGAGAACCTAGAAATTCGGCGTGAACTTCAGGAACTCGGTATCGACTACGGCCAGGGCTTCGGCTTAGCCAAGCCCAAGCCTATTGATAAAGCAAAAGAGTTCTACGCCCTTACGCAGCGTCAATCTTAACGTTACAGAACGTTTCGAAACACCAGCATTTTTAACGCACGCTCAGGAGAAACGTCGGGGAAACTTGGGCTCTGATCCAAGCGTTGTTCAAAACCAAACGCTTCAGTGTTTTCGGTTACCCAGTTTTTTAAATCGCTGGCGCTAACCTCAGGCGCATTACAGCAGGCCAGAAAGCAGCCGCCCTTGGCAACCAAAACATCCATCTTCCTGAGAACCTTAACGTAATCGCCATTAGCGACAAAACTGCCTTTTTGATAACTCGGCGGATCAATAATAACCACATCAAAGGGCCCTTCCCTTTTTAACTTACCCCAAGATTTAAAAATATTGTGCGGCAGAAACTTTACACAAGCTCCCTGAAGATTATTTAATTTATGATTATCGCGACCTATGGCTAGCGCTTTTTTGCTCATATCAATATTAATGACTGAATCCGCACCCGCCGCCAACGCCACAACCGAAAAAGCGCAAGTATACGAAAACAAGTTAAGTACGCGCTTTCCATCCACCTGTGCTTCCAACCATGCTCGCGCAGGTTCGATATCAAGAAAGAAACCCACATTTTGCTGATTGGCCGACAACTTAAATTGAAGCGCTTTACGCTGCGCAACCCAGGGCTGTTCAAAAACGCCAAATTCAACCGAAATCGGTGCGCCAGTTTCAAACCGACGCTGTACCATCACAGCGGCCAAACTTAGCTGATCGCGAAAACCACTTATCTGCTCAACAAGCGCGGCAATGAAACCTGCAGGAGGCTCTCGAAATACAGTAACCAGCAAATTAGGCGCAAAATAATCAACACAACACCATTCCAAGCCCACCCAGTTACCACCCCGTCCATGGAATAACCTGTGGCTATCAAAGTGGCTATCAGAGTACCCCAGCTTATCAAGCCTAGTTTTACATTGTTCGATAACCGTAGTAACCAAATCGTTGATATTGCCAGCCTCTTGCCCTTTGGCAATACCCTGCCAACCCAGCGGATATAGTACGACATCTTGATAACCGCAGATTACCGGTATAAAACCGGCCCACTCCGTATCTAACACAGAGTCAGCCGAGTCTATTAAAAGTGGTCGTTTTTCTAGGCGTTCCAACTTTGTTTTTGTTGCAACTACCCAGGTATTAATTTTCCCCACCAACGATAAAAAATCAGGTGATAGCTGCTGATTTCCTCTGCCAATAATATGACCCTGCCCTCCAATCGCCGTAACCGCTAATCGAACATTTTGTCCAAACGGTTTTGCATGCTGCAAAAGCTCGCTAGCATTCACATCTAAATCAAGCATTTTCGCAGGGTTATCCGGCCCGCAAATAGCTACATCAACGCCCAACAACGTCGATTCTAACCCTAGCTCTTTTTGTATAAACTGGGTAGTGGAACCCGGACCAAACACCAGCAGTGTATTTTCTTCTAACATTTCAAGACGCGCGCGAATTTCGTCGGCAATATTAATGAGCACCAGCTCTTCCAACTCCATACCACCTTGCTTAACCGCTTGCACAAATTGGTTTTCAGCTGGCACCAGCATCTCGCCAAAATGTCGGCTTTTAACCCGCCCTTCACGAAAGGCAACTTCATCAATATCTCGTACTTCAGCCTCAATTAACGCGGTTAACTGCCCTGTTATTAACCTTTTCACAATCTCTGCCGCTGGCTGAGGTGCAACCGCAAACACCCCGGAGTGCATTTTAACACCCGCTGGAATACCCAACACCGGCACTCGCGTACCCACCACACGGCACACATCCCGAGCTGTGCCATCGCCACCCACAAATATGAGCAAATCAAGTTTCAGCGTTAACATAGCAAGAAGCTGTTGATGCGTATCGACGGCCGTAGTCTTTGCACAAATGGATGGCACGGTAAGCTCATGGGGTATATTGAACGCTAGCAAATAATTCAGCCCCATTACCCCCGGAGCACTTACAAATAGCGGCAGCTGTTCCGGCCCAAGCTGCTCGACAAGTTCCGCCAAAAACTGCTGTGCCCTAGCGGGCGCCCTCAAGGGCAGCTCACCAGAATGCGCTCGCGCCTGAATCTGCTGGTCGTCACTACCTTTATTGGCCGCTGGGCCACCAATTCCAGCCAAAGGATTTACCAAAAAACCTATACGGATATCGGCCCGCGCATCGAACGTTGAAACCTGTTGCACTTATTAATTCCTTTATCGCACGTTAAAACCCAACGCCTGATAGAAAGCCTTTTCTTCGGGCGCAGCGTTTTGAATAACGTAATGGGAGAATTCCCGTCGTTTAGGATAGTGTTTTCTCAGCAGGTCAAAATCCACAGCCAAATTACTTCGCTTTTCTCTTAGATGCTGATCATCATCTTCAATGCCATGGGTTTTTAAAATTGCATCGACAATATTGATTGCCTCCAATAATTGCGGTTCACCAAACACTTTACGGCTGGTATGCGCTAGCTTTTCTGACACCGTCGCTTCGTCTATACCCATCCAATCGGCGAGCGCGCGATATATCATTAACGAACCATTGGTTCTGCCCTCAAAACTGTACCCCGCAATATGGGGCGTTGCGACGCTGACATACTCTAGTAACTGCGTGTCCAACTCAGGCTCGGGCTCCCATACATCAAGCACAGCGCGAATGCCGTTAGGATTGCCACTGTCAAAATGTGCTAATAATGCCTGGTTGTCGATCACCTCTCCTCGGCCGGCATTTAAAAGAACGGCACCCTGTTTTAATCGCGAGATAAAATTGCCATCGAGCATGTGGTACGTAGAGTGAGGCCCCTCGCGCGTAAGCGGGGTATGGGTGCAAATGATGTCACAATCAAACAACGACTCCCAAGAAGAAAGGTCGGCAATATTCTCTTTGGTTAAAAAGGGATCATAGCAAGCACAGTGGAAACCTGCGGATTTTAGCACTCGGTAAAGTCGGCCACCCACATTCCCGCAGCCAATAATACCAATTTTTAGATTGGTATCGACAAGCCCTAGATGGGCCAGTGCAGCAAATACGTATTGAACAACACCATAGGCATTACAACCCGGTGCACTAGAAAATTGAATGTTTCGATCGGTGAGGTATTGTTTATCTAGATGGTCAGTACCAATCGTGCAAGTGCCTACGAATTTAACCGCGCTATTATTCAACAAGGCCTCGTTAACGTTGGTTACAGACCGAACCAAAAGTACTTCTGCATCTGCCACATCATCAGCTGATATCTGTCGGCCAGGCCGTGTAATCACCTCGCCTAAAGGGCTAAATAATGCTTGAATCAATGGTATGTTTTCATCTGCAACTATTTTCATGTTGTTAATCTATTCAGTGAAGTTTCAAAATTTTGGCCGAAGCCCAAGACCTTGGACAATGCAAAAAGAGCGGGGAGATTTGGTTTTTTCCGATTGACGGTAAATCGCCGCCCCAAGGGAGCATTCTCTACCAACTGTGTCAATTGCAGCGCCATTTCTATCTGAGTTTTATGGCGCTCAATCTTATCCGCGAGAGAAGCCGCACCACGTATTGGTAAATGGGGTATTGCACTAATGTTATTCCTCAGCTGAATCCAGTTATCAAAGTGACTCAGGAGCGTGCCAGCTGTTTTAGACCCTACCCCAGGAACCCCCGGAATATTGTCACTGCTATCGCCCACCAACGCTAAATATGCAGCCACTTGATGGGGCGCCACACCCAGCTTCGTTTTTACCGCAGAAGCATTCATTTTCTCGCCCTCTGGAGCATCCCAAAGGCTGTCGCCCTCTCGCTGAACCACCTGTGATAGATCTTTATCGCGGGAAACAACGCAAACGCCCAATTTTTTTCTCCGACATTTTTTTGCCAAAGCTGCAATTAAGTCATCTGCCTCATAGCGATGCGAAGCATAGCTACTCACGCCCATAAGCTCGGTAATCTGTTTGCAGGCTTCTAACTGATACGCCAGCGCTTCATCTGGTAGCGCACGACTGACTTTATAATTTTCATAAATATCATTTCGAAAACAACTTTTTAAGCTTTCATCAAAACAAGCCGCCACGTATCGTGGGTTTTGTGTTTGTAAAAACCGAACCAACCATTGACTATAGCCGTACACGGCCGAAGTGGAGTAACCATTTTCGGCCCACCAGTTATCAGGCAAGGCAAAATAGTAGCGAAAAATATAGATAGAAGCATCAATAAGAAAAGCTGTGGGCTGGCGAGCGCTCACAACGCTTCCAGCGTGTAATTGTCTAGGTCGAGATACCCTTGAATACCATAGTCATCAGACAACGCCTGCATAAACGTCAGCGCGCGTGTATTCACGCCCTCAGTACAGTACTTTTTCGCCTGTTCAACAATATTGCATTTAAACTCGCCGGAGGCGCCAAGCCCAGCCGTTACGTTGTCTGCGCTGACGCTAAAACGATGTCCGCAGGCGCGGTTAAAAAGCCACTCCAGTGCCTGGGGCTTTATTTCCACCGCTTCGAAAAGAGCCTGTTGTTCATGTGTTCTGCCATCGGGCGCATACCAATAGCCATAATCCGCAAGCTTTCGCCGCTCTTTACCGGCAATACACCAGTGACTGATTTCGTGTAAGGCGCTGGCAAAGTAGTCTCGCGTGAATATCACCTTTGCTTCGCTATACTCAGATGCAGGCTGATAAAAAGGTTCAATTGCCCCCCCCTGTAGCAAGGTTTTTTCAGTTGTTCGAAAGCACCTATTGAAAAGCTCAATCAGCTGAACACAGCAAAACCGTTGCTCATTGCCGGCGGCATGTACGGGGTTCTGAAAGTTAGTGGTCACAGGATAAAACGTTCACTTTAATGAAATAGACTGACGCCGATACTCGCCGCCAACAACGCCTGTTCGATAGCCGAACAGCCCGGAAAAATATTTTGTACCTAGGTGTTGTGTTCCCATTTAACTACCTATACTGTATCTTGAGATGGTTCATCAAATCATCCTGTCCTGCCCGTCATTGATGGCTCAACATGTGGCATTCAAAGACCTCAACCAGGAGGTGGTATTATGAAGACCTCAAACGCCGGTCACAACTCGGATAATGTGATCGATCTCTTTTCGGGGAGCCCCTACTCCTCTGTCAACGACTCTCGTGTCATTCGCCTCGCCCCCGAACTCGATGGACTGGAAATGCTTTACTCCAACGAAGCCAGTGGAGACAAGTATTTCAGCCTAAAAATTCTATGCTGGGGCTTACGTGCAAATGGTGAAGTTGTGGGGATGGTACCTTGGCTGAACGACCTCGTCGCCTGCCCAGATATTGAAGACCCACTAAACGGTGCCTGGGAGGGCTATTACGACCCCGGTATTGACGAGATGTTTTTCGATGCGCCCATTCACAAAATAGTAGAAGTCGAAACCGCTGCAGAGTACTACGAACTGGAATGTGAAAACGCTAACGATGTAGTACAGGAAGTTCCCGACATTATCGGCACGCACGCCGTACTCACCGGCAAAAACGAAAATAGCTTAACCCTACAGGAAGTCGTGAGCTGGCGTCTGTTCTTCGATGGTACTATTTGCGGCATGCTGGTGGACGAAAACAAAGTGGAAAGCACTCCTGTGCTACCCGGAGATAGCTGCTTGTATCCGGCACAAACACAAGAGAGATTCCGTTATTTTTTCCAACATCACATAGCCAACAAAATAAAATCTCAGGACCCAGAAGCTATGGCGGCCATTTCGATGCTAGTCGAAGAGTCCTCTTAATATGTTCAGCAATAATGGGTTCAGAGATAGCAGCTTCAGTAACTTAGCCTCGTCAACATAAGGGTTCAGCTAGTTAACGTCGGTTGAACCGGGGCGAATAAAAGCCCCATTGCCCGGCCCCAATGGCCATGAGCAATTAACAACTCCACAATTGCTGGAGGCACACCCGCACCGATGCTTGGCAACTTTTAGGCTTGCTCATCTATCGGTGGCTATACCCTATGAGTTTTCTCCCTTTACGAGAAACAGGTTAGCTTCCCCCTTTGATTCACTTAATCGCCGCCTTTACGTACCCAAAACCGGTAGCGCTCACCCTCCTCTAGCTGCTTCTCTAAAGGGTGATTGAGAAAGGTGCAAAACTTGGGTATATCTCGCAGGGTCGACGGATCGGTTGCCAACACTTCGATTAGCTCGCCTTTTGCTACATCCCGTACAGCATTATGTAACATCATCACCGGCTCCGGACAGGTAAGGCCACAAGCATCCACCACCGCCGCAACGTTGGTTAATATTTCATCATCTATCTTGTTCATGAGAGCAATTCTGGTGGAGTTGCACTACATTGGCAAAATTTTTTTTCAATTCATTGACCTGTCTTTGTTTACGCTAATATTTACTGCACTATATTAGGCAACGATATTAGGAACCAATCCAGCAAATACATTATTCAGGTGTTGCATTTAGGCGAGGTAGCCCCCTGAATAGATAACAGCCATTAATCACCGACAGGGCCAAAATCATGGTACACGTACTCATAGAGCGTAGCTTGCACGAAGGTCAGCTCTCCACCTACCTTGAGCAAGCTAAAATTGCACTGCAAAAAACTTATGTGGTACCGGGCTTTATTTCAGGAGAAGCCTTCGCCAATATCCAAGATGAAAACCACCGCTTTCTGCTATGCAAATGGAAATCCCTTGAAGACTGGCAGCGCTGGTCCACCGGTACGGAACGAAAAGAGGTGCTCAGCGCCGTTCATGCCATTCTTCGCCAGCCTGAAAAAATTTGCGTGCTCGAAAACTAGAAAGTAACTGATTAAATCTAGCGGGTCTCGACTTAAACTTTGTCAGCGGCTCTATGAACAGCAAGCGCTTAGTACTTCAACGGCCACGCAGATAGCTTAGCGCTATCTGCCAGCCGCTAAAATAATTGTAGGTGCCCCGTAACCTCTTCGCGGTCATGGTAGAGCTGTTTAAAACGTAATTGATGCTGAATGCCAGCATCCTCCAACGCATCGACGATTATAGCCTTGCACTTGTGTACTTCTTGATAGCGCTGCTTCATTGGCAGCTTAAGGTTAAAAACCGCTTCACGGCACCAGCGCTCTCTACCCCAGCGAGCAATCATACTGGCGACCTTAGAAGGCTTATCAGCAATATCACACACCAACCAATCAACCGGTTTTGCCGGCTGATAGGCAAAACCATCCACCAAGTGATGCCTAACCTGGCCAGAATCCATGAGAGCCGGTGCCATTGGCCCGTTATCGACGGCGTCAACAAACATGCTGCGACGCACCAATTGCCATGTCCAACCACCGGGAGCCGCACCAAGATCTACAGCCTTCATACTGGGCGCTAAACGCGTATCCCATTTTTTTGCTGGTATGAAGTGATGCCAGGCCTCCTCCAGTTTTAGGGTAGCGCGACTGGGGGCCTCCTTCGCTAGCCGCAAGCGCGGAACACCCGCTGTCCAAGGGCTGACATTCTGGATAAAACAGAGTCCCGTAAAGGCCGCTTGCCCGGAGGTGAAGACCAGCTGACCTCTTAACCCATGCTCCGTGGGTTTATCTACCACCATCGCCTTATGTAGGTGGTGTGCCACGCCTTTCGCCAGTCTTGACAGCGCTTTCCCGTCGTTGGTATCCAGTACAATTGACTCGATAGATCTCAGACCGGCCTGCCCAAGGTCGGCCAAAAAGGGCAGCATCCTCAATTTCAGCGGAGTCACCCTGTCTGCCGGGTTAAGATCTTCCTCTAGTCCTGGCGACAAAAACCAATGCCGGATAAAAATGAGTTCTTCGAACGGGTAATCACGTAACAAGGCAAACGCCTGCTCAGGCTGCTGAACCACAAACTGCACATAGCCTGTGTCTGCTTTAGCTTTTACATACCCAGCAACGTCTTGTAACCCACAGACATCGACAAGCTCTGCTGCCACCTCCTTCTCAAAGCCAATCCGGCACAAAGCCACTATTTCCACAGATTTCCCCTGTTAATATCAAATTCGCGCAAGAATACGTGCATGGCTCATCGTTGAACAAGTACTATAGGTTGTTTCTATATCAAAAAAAGATGCGACCTAAGGCTTGGAGCGTTGCAATAACCTCACAAAGCACCTTTAATTTAAAGTCTGTCTACACTATTCAAGCAAGGACTGTTAGGTAGTAAGTTGATTAATAATCGATCAAGGGCAATACCCAACAAACAAAAAAGCCCCCTTATACTCACCGTGTTACTTTTACTCTGCTTTACTTCGGGCTGGGCTCACTCGCGTATTCCCCCGCAAGTGAAATTTAAACCTATTTTAGCCAACGAACTCGAAAAGCTCGCCTACGTCAATGCTATCGCACAGGACAAAGATGGCTTTATTTGGATAGGCGCCATTCAAGGGCTCGCCCGCTACGATGGCTACACACTCAAAACCTATACCTACGACGAAAATGACCCCACATCTATAAGTCACAACTGGATTAAACAACTAACGCTAGATAGTGAAGACAACCTCTGGGCTGTTTCCCAGTTTGGTGTGTGCCGCTACCAAGCGCTCATCGACAAGTTCGACTGCATTGAAAAAACCGGCGAGGGGGTAAACAGCAAAATCAGAGCCGCCATATTCTCTATGCTTGAAGATACACAGGGGAATTTCTGGGTAAGCACTTCCGAGGGGTTAAAAATACTCGACCCCGCCTCCAGAACGTTCAACCCCGTTCCTCAACATCTGCACGAAATATTAAGCCCTAGCGCAAACTCCGAGGCCAATGTCGTTCACCAGATGGTACAGCACCCCTCGGGTGACCTGTGGTTTGGCCTGCAAGGTAATGGCGTGGTGCGCTATACCCCCTCCACCCAAGCCATTAAGCACTTTCGTTCCCAAGACAAAGAACCAAACAGCCTGCCCGCAAACAAAATTCGCGAGCTGTTGATCGACTCCAGAGGCGACCTTTGGGTGGGTTCTCTTGGAGGAGGAATTGCCCGATTTAACAGTAATACCAACGAATTTATTCGTTTCAAACACAGCAACAATGAAAAGGCCGATACCGTTTGGGACATTATTGAAGATGAAAGCGGCATTTTTTGGATTGCCGACGGCACAGGTGTTCACCTTTATGACCCCGAAACCAGCGCTTTCCGCGAGTACAACTATGTAGAAGGGGCGCAGGATGGCCCTGGAAACTTTGTTGGGCGAGACCTCTTTATCGATAACGCCAAAGGCATTTGGGTAGGTTACTTCCCAAGCGGGGTCGATACCGTAGATTTACAAGCCTCGGAATTTCTGAATTACCGCCACAATCCCGGCGATAGTACGTCACTGCCTGACGGCGGCGTACTGGCAACTCTGGAACAAGCAGACGGAGACATTTGGGTTGGCTGTGGGTTTGGCCTAGGTAGGCTCGACCGAGAAACCGGTGCCTTCAAACGCTATGAACACGACCAAAACGACCCTACCAGCCTCAGCGGTAGCACCCCGCTAGATATGGATATCGGGCCAGACGGAAGCCTCTGGGTAGGAAGTTGGGACAGAGGGTTAAATCACAAAGCGCCAAACAGCGACGTTTTTAAACGCTACGCCTACGACCCAGCCAAAGCTGAAACCCTCTACGGTCGCGAACCCTGGGCCGTGCGCTTCGATAAGTACGGAAATCTTTGGGTGGGAACAGAAAAAGGCGTAAACCTGTATCGACCAGATACTGACGACTTTGAGCGCGTCATGCCCACAGACCAAGCCGGTGCTAAACTGCAAAGCCTGTATGTACGCCATATATACAGTGACTCCAGCGGGATTATCTGGGTCGCATCGTTCAACGGCCTTTATAGCATTGACCCAGTCACAAAACGTTATACCGGACACTACAGCCATAACCCCGACGACCCAGAATCACTGAGTTCAAATCAAATTCTATCGATCCTTGAGGACAGAAAAGGCTTTTTGTGGGTGGGTACCGGTGGTAATGGTTTGAATAAACTCAATCTCAGCACCGGTAAAAGTCAGCGCTTTGGTGTTCGCGATGGGTTGCCCAACCCAACCATAACCGGGCTTATAGCTGATGGCGCCGGGAACATGTGGGTCAGTACCTACAAGGGCCTGTCGCGTTACAACCCCCATACGGGCGAGTTTCAAACCTACGACAAACTCGACGGTACTTTGGGTAACCTTTACAACCGCAACTCGCCTTCCCTGCTAAGCACCGGCGAATTGGTATTCGGTGGCTCTCGCGGGCTCACCATCTTCGACCCCGAACAGCTATCCAACAACACAAATATTCCCCCGGTTGTAATTACCGAGCTTTCCATCTTTAACAAGCCTGTAACCATGGGGCCAAAAAGTCCGCTAACACAATCTATTGCGAAAACAGAAAGCCTTAAGCTTAGCTATACGCAATCGGTGTTTTCATTTGAATTCGCCGCGCTAAGTTATCGGTCTCCCGGCGAGAACCAATATGCCTACCGCCTGAATGGTTTCGAAACTAACTGGAACTACGTAGGCAACCGCCGCTCAGCCACCTATACCAACCTAGATCCCGGTACTTACGTCTTCGAGGTAAAAGCCTCGAACAACAGCGGTATTTGGAACGAAAAACCCACTCGCCTCACCATTGTCGTATCACCCCCTTGGTGGCGCTCCATATGGGCGTACCTAGCCTACATCCTAGCGGCTATAGCACTGGCCTTGCGCGTACGGCAAACCAGTTTAGAAAAGCTGGCAACGGAGCGAAAAAATCTCGATCATGAACGCGCTATTGTAAAACGTCTAAAAGAAATTGACGTGATGAAAGATGAGATTAACCGCGAACTCGACAGTAAAGTCGCCAAACGAACAGAGGAATTGCGTCGCGAGCATGAAAGGCTGTTGTCCACGCAGAATGAGCTCAAAATGCTCAATACAAAGCTGGCCGATGTAAGCGTAACGGATCAGCTTACCGGTTTAAAAAATCGACGTTTTCTCTACCAAACCATCGAAGAGGATGCGGCAATTGTTAGCCGACAATACCGGAATTTCCCAGACGGACTAAATCTGGACGATCTAACCTTCGCACTTCTCGACATCGACCACTTTAAGGAAGTCAACGATCGCTATGGTCACAGTACTGGCGATAAAGTACTCGTGCAGCTCAGCCACATACTGCAGCAGGTATTGCGGGAGTCAGACTATATTGTGCGCTGGGGTGGTGAAGAATTTGTGATTGTTATCCGGCACCTACCAAGGAAGCATGTCACCACCATAATCGAGCGTTTAAGAAACATCATTAAACAGCACGAGTTCGTTATTAACACCGAACTCACCCTCAAGCAAACCTGCTCAATTGGCATCGCCTCCTACCCGTTCATAGCAAAAGAGCCCACCCAGGTGGATTGGGAGCAAATTATAAAAATTGCCGACCGAGCCCTCTACTCGGCAAAATCTTCCGGTCGCGATTGCTGGGTATGGCTGGAACCAGGTCCACGCCAACTCACCGCAGAGGCTCAAATCGATGCCATCGAAAAAGACAATATCGCAAGAAGCCTTAGCGAAGGAGAGCTAAGCGTGACCAGTTCCGTTAATATCGACGAACTCGCCTGGTAGCCCTCTCGGCTAAGGCCTCATTCAAAGGCTCCTACCTAATAGTAAAATCGACTATAATCAGAATAGGATATTGGTAAACTCATAGCAAAAAATGGCTTCGGCACTTACTTCATACAGCCCAGGTTAGGTAATATTCCAGCACATCACTGCTTTCCGCTCTGCTCTTATCCTCAAACGATTGGCGTGAACATATGAACGTCCTGCTTATTAAAATACTCAAACTCACCTCATCGCTACTCCTTGCGATGTTGCTGCTAACCCAACAAACCCTTGCTGCCCCCGCGCAACTTACCCTCAACAATCAGGAATATTTTGAATCACAGGGGTTTGATGTACTGGTTTTCAACAACTGGTATAACGGCCTATTCGACGACTCCAAAATCAGTGGTGTAGAAGTGATACACCACGGCGAGCGCCGCGCAACCAATGGTGATGTACGCCTCAACGCCACCCCCGAGCAGTGGGATGCAATACCGGTATTTATCGAGCGTAAAGTCGATAGGGCCGCGGGCGTAATCGAAGCCTTCGCCCATTATCCCAAATTCAATTTTAGCTATTCCGTTCGCGTGCAAACCTTAAAAAACGGCGTTCACATTAGCGTGAACATCCCCAAGCCCTTGCCTCAGGCATTAGTCGGAAAAGCCGGGTTTAATCTGGAATTTTTACCGGCCAGCTATTTCGAGCAAGCCTACTTAATGGATGGTGCTCCGGGGCTATTCCCACTCTACCCCTCCGGCCCCAAGGAACAAAACAATCTACAGTCGCCACAAACCATGGCTCGCGGCCACAAGCTGGTATTGGCCCCAGGAAATTCGGATTACCAAATATCAATTGAATCTAAAGATGCACCACTTGAATTGTTCGACGGCCGAAGTAAAGCGCAAAACGGTTGGTTTGTGGTTCGCAGCCTATTACCGGCCGAAAAACAAGGCAAGGTTTTACAGTGGACACTGAACGCTAATGTGCAAAAAAACTGGCTGCGCAAACCCGTCATAGGTCATTCGCAACTGGGCTATCACCCCGCCCAAAAAAAAGTTGCGGTGATTGAACTAGACAAACGAGATACGCGTAAACAAAGCGCAAGTCTTGTGCGCGTAATGGACAACGGCACAAATAAAGTCGTACTTAAATCACGCCCCAAACAGTGGGGGCGCTACAAACGCTACAACTACCAAGAATTTGATTTTTCTGGTATTAGCGAGCCAGGCATTTATCATCTGCAATATGGCAAGACTAAAACGGCACCCTTTATTATTGACAAGCAGGTTTTCAAAAAGGCATGGCACCCCAGCCTAGATGTATTTCTTCCGGTGCAAATGGATCATGTGTTAGTAAACGAAGCCTACCGCGTATGGCACGGCGCGTCGCATTTAGACGATGCGCTGCAAGCACCGGTTAACCATACGCATTTCGACCTCTACGCCCAAGGGCCAACCACCGATACGCCCTATAAGCCCGGAGAACACATTCCCGGATTAAATATTGGCGGCTGGTACGATGCCGGCGACTACGATATTCGTACTCAAACCCAATACCAAACCGTACTCGCACTGGTAGACGCCTGGGAAACGTTTCGCCCACAACGGGATGTAACCCTCGTAGACTACACAAAGAAGGCTGTAGACCTCCATGTGCCCGATGGCAAAGTCGATATTCTTCAACAAATAGAACATGGCACACTCGCGCTAATTGCACAGCACCGAGCCCTCGGCCACGCAATACCCGGAATTATCGTGCCCAAAATCACCGAATACACACACCTAGGTGACGGTCTTACCATGACCGACAATCAGGTTTACAACCCGACAATGAAAGCAGAAGAAAGCAACGGCTTAGAAAGCGGGAAATTTGATGACCGCTGGGCCTTTACCTCGGAGTCAAGCAAGCTGAATTACGGCTCCATTGCCGCACTAGCCGCCGCCAGCCGAGCCTTGAAAGGCCATAACGATGAACTTGCTCAGGAATGCTGGCAAACGGCACAGCAAGCCTGGCAAAAAGAAAAAACCCGCGATCCGGTGGTGTTTAATCACGGTAATACCACCGGTGGAGCGATTGAAATCGAACGTTTCAACGCCGCAGTAGAAATGCTGATATCCAGCAACGGCAAGCCAGAGTTTCTCATGGTTGTGCAGCATTCGCTGATCGATATAGAAAAGCGTTTCGTATTTACGGCCAATAAACTGTTAAAAGCCTTTCCCTACATGGATAAATCACACCAACAAAAAGTACGGGCAATGGCCCAACGCTACGCCGAAACCTTGAGAAAAAACCATCAGCAAAACCCCTACGGTGTCACCATCACTGAGGGTGGCTGGGCAGGTAATGGAACTATCCTCCTCACCGCATCGGGGCACTACGCGCTGCACAGAGCTTTCCCTGATTTGTTCCATCGCGAAGACGTATTTCGCGGTATGAACTACCTGCTGGGAAACCACCCCTATTCCGACATTTCCTTCGTCTCAAACCTAGGGGCACAATCGAAAAAAGTGGCCTACGGCATGAACCGCGCCGATTTTTCATTTATATCTGGAGGTGTGGTGCCAGGAGTGCTCATGGTGAAACCAGACTTCCCCGAAAACAAAGAGAACTGGCCTTTTTTCTGGGGAGAAAACGAATATGTGGTGAACGTTGGTGCCTACTTTATTTTTCTAGCCTTAGCTGTACAGGATTTAGCAGAAGACGCCTAATCGCATCGTTTCAATCACCGCCCAAGCAACGGTTGACGAATTCACCCGCGCCTGCCGCTGCGCACCCGATTAACTGTCCTTGGGTTAAACCGCTGCGCTTCAACGGCTTAAAATCGTGATCACCGCTTTCCAGCCAGTTAATGCTGACAGCCTTACTCAAACCATACCCGCTTACTGCTTCGGGCTTGCCGAACGGGTCTCGTGTTCCGTGGAAAATACACAGGGGCTTGCGCAGAGTTTTTAAATGCTCGACCCGAGTATTGTCGGGTTTTGCTGGTGGATGAAACGGGTAACCGAAGCACACACCGGCGATCAAACGCTGTCGCCATTGGCGGAATTGCTGCTGCTCATCCGCCATAACCAAGCTGGCGGAACGCCCGCCCATGGATTTGCCGCCCACAACCAGGGGCAAATCAGTTCGAGCGGCAACAATTGCTATAACCTCTTGCCAGTGCTCCAATAAGCGTGGCATTCGATTGGGTGGCGACTTTTTCCCAGTAATGCGACGCTGCTGCATATAGGGAAACTCAAAGCGCACCACCGTAAAAATATCACCCGCAAGCTTTTGTGCCATAGCCGCCATAAAGTCTGATTCCATTGAGGCACCGGCCCCGTGAGCCAACAGGAACCAAGCGCGAGCTTCGCCAGCACAGTGATTCACCAGAACGGGCATATCTGCCCAGTATTCAATGGGAGTAATCATAAAAAAGGGCGTTGATCAGGCCTGACTGGCCGCTCGATAAGACTCTGCTGTAACCAAATTCACGGTTTCAGTTGCTTCATCGTAGGTAATAAGTAAATCACCCGCATAAACCTGAGACAATAAATTGAATACTTTCTCTTCCAGCGACAGCTCGGTTTCGCCATAATCGGTACCCTCCCGGGTGACAACGGATTCGAGCAAGCCCTTTAGCACTTCCTCTGTTAGTTTTTCCGGGGATATGACCATGAACGTGTACCTAGTTTGAACCCAGTTAAAGTGTCAGCACTTTTGAGCGCGTACACTATTATAAAACGGCGCTAATACGTAACGGTACTAACGATAAAAACGACACTTCTATCTGCGAGCGACCCACCATGTTAAAAAATCAGATCATTACTCTTTTAAGCGACGACAAACCCGGCATTGTTGAATCTATCGCAAGCGTTATTACCCGCCACAATGGCAATTGGCTAGAGAGCCAACTAGCTCAGTTGGGCGGCAAATTCGCCGGTGTCATTCGAGTACAGATAGAAGAAGAAAAACTACAAGCGTTACGCGAAGCACTTGAGCAACTCTCAAGCCAGCAAATCCGCGTTTACCTAGACGACTGCAGTGAACAAACGGCCTCTACCGCTAACAATCTCACCCTATCCTTCCACGCAACAGGCCCCGACCGCCCCGGCATTGTACGGGAAATATCCAGCACTTTGGCGCAGTATCAAATCAACCTAGAAAAACTCGACACCCGCCTTTCCAGTATGCCCTACAGCGGTGACCCTCTTTTTGAAGCCGAAGGCTCTATGTCTGTGCCCCCCGGGCTAGATCGTCACCAATTGGAGGAACGCTTGGACGAGATTGCCAACACCTTGGCAATGGATATCTCCCTAAGCTAGTTCCGTACCGAATAGCGGTGTTTTTGCCACCGCCCGAGAGAGTTAGCGGTCGAGCCGCTCAATTTCAATATTAATGGCATGCGTAGATATCTGAACTTCGTATAGCGAAAACATGAGTGAAACCGCAAGTGACACTAAGCTGGCACCAAATAAACCATGTCCCAACATAATCCAGCTGAGAAACAGCGAGAACATTGACAGGGTACAAAGTAGAAAAGCCACCACACCAAACACCTGCATTGCGCGAATAATCTGTAGTCGAGACCGCAAATTACTGATTTGCCTGCGTACGATGTCGTCCGAGCCCGGATCGTCAAGCTTACTCAATTGGCGAATAACGGAGGCCAGGGTCACAAACCGATTGGTATACGCCAGCAGCAACAGTGAAATCGCCGGAAACAGGAGGCTGGGAGTGGTAATAGTCATTTCCATAGGTTGTCTCTCGTAATAACCGGGCTCGAACTCGTTATATTCAGGCATTCCGGAAAGCCGTCATTTGGGTACAGCCTAGCAAGGCTTATTACGGCCTTGCTAGGCCTGAAAAGGCAACCAGCCGCCACGTCTAGCTCAAACCCTTGCCGGGCCACCTAGAAGCTAAAAGCAATAAATAGAGGTGCTCATTAGTCGCCCCAGTAAAAACGCGGTATTATTACCTATTAAAGGACCGGTTTTTACCGATTATAAAACTCAGAATAATATAATCCGATGTATCACAACTACTTTGGTCTCAAAGAACAGGCATTCTCCATTGCCGTAAACCCCCGCTATCTGTATATGAGCCAACAGCATAAGGAAGCATTGGCACATTTGCTCTATGGCGTAAAAGGCGGCGGCTTCGTTTTACTATCTGGCGAAGTGGGTACCGGTAAAACCACCATAATCAAATGCTTACTGGAGCAACTGCCAGACAATACCGACATCGCCATCGTGCTCAATCCCATGGCAGATGTCACTAATATGCTTAGTACCATCTGCGAAGAGCTAGGTGCTGAATACGACAACTCAAAAATAAACGTTAAAGACCTTACCGATTCCCTCTATCAATATTTGCTGAACAACCATACAAACGGCCATAACACCGTTCTTTTGATCGACGAAGCCCAGCTGCTCTCGCCCGAAGCATTGGAACAAATTCGCCTGCTGACCAACCTCGAAACAACAACCCAAAAACTGCTGCAAATAATTTTGGTAGGGCAACCCGAACTAAACGAACTACTGGCGCAGCCACGTATGCGTCAGTTATCGCAACGCATAACCGCGCGCTTTCACTTGGTACCCCTAAGCCTTCAGGAAACCCACCACTATATTGCCCACCGGCTGCAAGTTGCGGGGATGCCTGAAGGTCGCAACCCCTACCCGCAGGCCATGGTACGTAAAATTCACCGCTTTACCGGCGGCGTTCCTAGGCTGATCAATATTGTCTGCGAACGGATGTTAATCGGCGCCTATGGTCACAATAAACCGATAGTCGATATCCAAATATTTAAACTCGCCTGCAGTGAAGTAGTGGGCAGTATGGAACACCTGCCAGTAAAACGCACACCACTGCAAACCACGCTACTCGCCGCTGGCGCCGGTGCTGTAGGCGTACTGGTACTTACACTGCTGACTTGGGCGTTCTGGCCGAAAGCTAACCCTGCTGCCGTCGAAACAGCACTCAGCAAAACAGCTTCCGAGGCCCCCACAACTGAACAGCTATCTGTGTCGAAGCCCATAGCCGCTTTGCTCGAAACCGAGAACGATACAGACCCAACCCATGCAAGACAATTTGGTGATACGCGTGATTACAATGTAGATAACTACACCGAAGCCCAATTTCGTCTTTTTACTTATCTTGGCTTTAATCCCTCGGCTGAAAAACATCCATGCTGGGAGCTGGCGAATGAACAGATTCAGTGTAAAACCGTTTCACTCGATACTTGGGAATCACTCGCCGAGCTAAACCGGCCAGCTGTTCTTGTACTGCGAACACCTGAACGATTTACCTCCCACGCCGTTATCACCGGCATTGGTAGACGCGAAGCGCAAGTCGTTACCGAAAACGGCGAAAGCTTGCGTATTCCGCTGGCCGAGCTTGGACCACTGTGGACAGGTAAAGCTTTTTACACATGGAAAAAACCAGAAGGCTTTTCCGAACCCATTGTTCAGGGCATGCGCAGCCGAACCGTAAAGTGGGTTGCAGAGCAATTCGCAACCCTCGACCAGCGGGAGCAACCCTTAACCGGTTCGAATTTTACCCGGCTACTGCAACAGCGCGTGAAAATATTTCAGCGCAGTCATGGTTTAAAAGATGACGGGATTATCGGTGAGCAAACCCTGATGAAAATTAACGAAGTGTTAGGCTTCGACAAGCCTCTAAACTCACTCGACGACTTGTAGCCACATCTATGTCACTGATTCTCGACGCACTCAACAAAGCTGAAACCGAACGCCAAAAAATAGACACCCGGCCTGGCTTGGACAGCCAACACAACTCCATACCGCCAGCCCCAAGCGGCCTATCGACTCGCCATAAAATGGCGATAGCGATTTCACTCGCGTTACTGATAACCCTTAGCCTAATTGTGTATTTTTTTGTTCGCTCACCCTCTGAAAATAGTCACGCTACAAACAGTCAGCCTATAAAGAGTCAAACTATAAACTCGCCTCCCGCCGAACAGGTAAAAGCCCCAACTAAAAAACAGCCTCCACTGCAACCCGCATCAAACAGTAAGCAACAGCACGTTGTAAAAGCCGAGCGAAAAAGCCCGGCAATAAAAACAAACCCAGCGGCAGCAGAACCAAAGACTAAAACTGTAGCAAAAGCCAACGGTGAAGTCAGTGCGCTATATGAAGAACAAAAGCAGGTGGTAACTACTGTAGCAAGCGCACCCAAAGTCTCAGCCACAGCCACGGTCACAACGACCCAAAAACCACCCGCGCCGAAACCTACACCCAAGCCAGCTCCGGCAACAACAAAGCATCCAACCCTTGCCGACTTTGATTCAGTTGGCTCTATCCGCACCCTTCCCTGGACATTACAAGAACAAATCCCAACCCTGAATTACGAACAACATGTCTATATTTCAGACAATCAGGGCTATGTGGTTATCAATGGCACTAAACGGAAGCGCGGACAAAAAATCGAAAAAGAGTTAGTGCTAGACGGCGTTTTACAAGATGGCATAATTCTACGCTATCAAAACCAATTATTTAAAATGCCTGCACTGAACAGCTGGATTAACATGTAAGTATCACCCACACAATTCTGCATAGGTTAACAATAGGTTTCTTCTCTATGAACAGAGAAGTGCGGTGAGAAGTACGATGAGAATTTGAATCAGCATTCTATTGCTCACGATTAGGCTTTGCATACTTCCTCCTGCATTTCCCGACACCCAACGGCCTTAGTAGAGGAAATAAAACAACAAAGCTCATGCGTTAATTTAAAACCTCCTGCCAATAAATAATTCTGTCGTGCCCTCGATAACTGCCAAAGGTATAGGTCGCCGGGGGTAACGCACTGTCTGAAAAATCACCATCACTATTCCAGTCGAAGCGTAACCAAGGGTAATTCGTTAAATCCACATCCACTTGAAAATCCCCGGTATTACCTGCGCCGGGAGCGGTAAAAAAATGGCCGGCAGAGCCGCTTTGAAAATTAACCGCGCTACCGGAAATATTGGCGTAAGTCCCGGTTGTGATCCCACCGCCCACTGCCACAACGCTATTTGCCGGTATCGCAATAGAGCCGGAGGGGTAGGCTATTTCTGTAAGATCTATCGCGGTACAGCTATCGTCATCGCTCGCGAGCCAATTACTACCGCTCCAGTACTCAGTTACAAACTCTACGGGTAAATTAGCTGTTTCAGGGCCAAAAGCATCGCTCAAACGCAAACGGCCAAAATACACACTGGTTTGGCCGAGCAAGACATGATCGTCGGTTGTATCGTTATCCACGTCGAGGTCGAAATCACCGCTGTCGAAGCCAATCGCATCGGCATCAGCCATGTCCACCCCAAGACTCACGGCATTGAAGGGGCCATCTGGAGAAGTATTACGCTGTAATGCAACTAAGGCATCCACTTCACCACTGCCATCATTCCATACCACCAATGTTGTCGCGCTAATGCGCGAAGACAGCGGTGTAGGAACCACGGTATCAATTGCGCCATAGCTCGATACGCCAACACTGCTACCGGGGTTCCACTTTGCAAACGCACCCGTGTAATTTTGTGTTTGCGTACCCAGCGCACTAAGCGCCGACAAGGTATATTCCACCTCAAAAGGCTCTTCCATATAGCTGAAACCACCGCTATTACAGGCAGGTGTCAGGGTACCTGAAGACAGCTCAAAACGCGCTGGAGTAAAACGCCCTACATAGCCAGAACGGCCCTGTATACGAGAAGCAATGGCTGTTCCTGCCCCTAGGTAGTCAATCCCCATAGTACTAGCCAAAACGCCAGCCGATAATTCAATAATACCTACCTCATCAAAATACAGCGTATTGGTTTGTACCCCACCGGGGCCAAAGGAAAATATTTGGCGCCCATCGGCAGGCGGGGTATCACTGCTTCCTAGACCGGGGTCAGCTCCTCCAACGGGTAAAACTTTATAGGCAGCCAACTGAGCCCCCGCGCCGGTTGGCAACTCTGTACCGTAACCCGAAACCACAGCGTTGTTGGCCAGGTTGGCATTATTCGTGGGGTCGTTATCATCGTGCCCATCGGCAATACCGTTATCGTCCTGATCATCTGCCGTTTGCCACGCTACAGGCCAAATGGAAGCCGCAAAATCTTCGCCCGCCACCGTAAAGATATCGCCATTAGCATCGGAAGCACCAGGGTTAGCGACGACCTCAAGGTAGAACCCAAATGGCCTAGCAACAAAAACATCACTCGCTCCATCAATAGTGTCATCCGAAAATCCGGATACATCATCTCGAAAGCTGAGGGAGTAACGGCCCACGTCAGAAGCCAGCAGGGTAAAATTAGCGGAGCCATCAATAAACGGCAAAGTGAAATCAGGGGTAGCCGGCGCACTATTCGTCAAAGCTTTCGTACTGGTGTTCGTTGCGTTAGTCACTTCAGGTGCAGCCGTACCCGGGTCTTCCGCCGCACGGTTCATCCATACTTTTATATTTGCAACGTCGTACTCAGTCGCCACACTGCACTGAGCGTCCGCCGGGTTAGCGGGATTGCGCTGCCACATCTCCACAGTGAAATCGTGACGACGGCCCACCACCACATCGTTATCGAGAGAGTCTACCCCGACACTGCTTACCACAAATGCATTATCGCTGAAGACTACATCCGTGGACGTGGAGATCACCCCCCCTCCGCTGTCTTCCACGGTAATCGTCAGGGTTTCTGCGTGACTGTTTGCCAAAGATAGCACAATACTCCCATCGTCAGTGCCATCTCCATCCGCCGCATCAGAATCAAAATCATAGCTCGCCGCTCCGGAATCGGCCGCACCAGGGATTAATGCATTCTGGGTTGTTACGTCAGCCCAATCACCGTTGTTCGTTGACGTAGTCAAATCAATCGAACCACCGTAGTCAGTCAATATGTTATTGCTACTGTCACGAGCGGTAATGGTTATATTAAAAGGGCTGCAGGTTGAGGCGGTACCCGCACCGACCTCGATATCAAAATGATCGAGTGACGGCAGCAGTGTACAAGGATGCGTATCATTCATTACCGCTACAACATCCGTAACACTTAGTGGGCCCGCATACATTCTTACTTCGTCAATTAGCCCATTAAAGCGACGGCTATGAAAATCTAAATCTGTTCCAATATGTACGGGGTCATCATTAAAGTCTATACCTCCCGTATTCGTATTCGTGCCACGCTCGACACCATCAATATATAGAAACTGCTCGCCTGACCTATAGGTAATTGCAATGTGGTGCCAACCGTTAAGTGGAACCGCAATGGAAGAGGTTAGCTCTCGGCCACCACCTCCCCACCACCAGTTTATCCGGCCACTACCGTTTAAATGAAATTCAAAATGTGTATCTTTCGAAACAATGGTTGCCAAATCCGCTGTTGCCCAAGAACGAGGGTAAACCCAAGCGGTTACGGAAAATTCGTCAACATCTAATATCGAACCTGTACCTGGGTCGTCGATTTGAACAAACCCATCGCTTGTTCCATTAAAATCACCTGAACCGCAGGTTCCCGGATTACCGGTAATGGCAGGATTTAACGATTGAGTGGTTGGCAGTGGCCCGGTATCGACGACACGCGCACGGCCGTGCAATCCATTACCCGAATTATCAAACACGTCATTGGCTACACCACTCCATGAAGATTCATCCAACTGCCATTCAGAGATCAAATCTGGAGTAGTGTAGGCGGGATCGCAAAAGCCATCAAAATTTGTATTCGCCACTGCATTGGCATCGTAGGTGACGGTTGAAGGGCTATTGAGCACTATGTCGTCATCGGACGTTATCGCGCCGGTTACCTGCGCACCACTCCCAAGCGTTATGTCGTTTCTCGAATAAATAATACCGTTTACAGAAGTATTGGAATCGAGCCGTACCCTATCACGAGAAAACAAAAAGACGTAGCGGTCACTGTTCGCAGTATTAATCCTGGCCGAATCGTTCAGCGTCACCTGATCGCGCACATAAATTACCGCTGTACCTGGGCCTGAAACAATAATTTCTGATCCTGAATGCATAACAATATCGTCCCGAAAATGATAGACCCCGGGGAAAATAGTGAGCGTAGAATTTGACCCCAAAGTTAGGTCATCGTAGTCCCCAGGCGGCAGAGTCGCGGATTGATTAGCGCCTATCGTAATGTCGTTGTTTGAATTCGGAAAAGAATTGTAATCAACCTGTGGCACAGAGCTACCAGACTCTATACAGGAAACACCACTACAACTCGTATTAGGCCCGGCGAAATCAGTAAAGCTCTGGCTTTGAATAATATTGCCGGGGGTGTTTACCAAACTTGAACCCCAGTAAAAGGTCACCGTTCCTGAGTTTGTTGAGTTTTGTGCAGCGCCATAAAAAACTTCGTTACAATACTGAGCAAGTGCACCATTGGATATGAATAACAAGGAAATCCAAACGCACCCTATCAGCACTAAAGGTACTAACTCATTTTTTTTTCGCTTTATTTCCATAATCACTTTAGGGCATCTCTATTACGGTTTTCAAACTTAAGCTAGTAGTCTTACTTCCACCTATACCCAACGTCAAACCTGAAGTCCAGGCCATCTATTCATAATATGTTGAAACTTCTATTTCACGCTCACCCAACAGCTGGCCCGCACCGCATCCAGCAACACTGCTAATGTTAAAAAAACTGATCGTATCTTCAGCATTTACACTGCGACTACAGCTAACCGTCGCCCGACACAAATCCAAACCTGGTGCGGTAAAGACAATTTGTGGGCCACTCGATATATTTCCGCAATTACTATCAGCTTGTGCTCTGGAATTTGCAGTATCAAACAGCTGATATACACCGTACTGGGCACCACTCTCCGCTGCATAAAAGGCCTGCACTGAAAGCCCTTCAATTGTTGCCTGAGAACCCGATTGAGCACTCAGCCGACTAACGGCAATAGCCAAAAAAGAAATACCCACAATCAGTATCAATGCCAAGGGAATTAAAAAGCCTTTTTGATTAGGGTACATTTCTCACCAGCACCTTACCGTCTAGCGCTACCTGATCACCACGCTCGGAAAATGTTAGGGCTATAATCACCGCTGTATTGCGCTCTTCAACACCAGGGGAAAGTAAAAATGCCTGGGTGTTGGTGGATACATCTTCTGCCAACAGCAACGTACGGGACCCGCCCGGGTCACTGTCCGTTAAAACCGAGTCCATGCCGTAATCACCATATTGATACAAACCGCCACCCATTAAACAAAATCGGTTGGGTGAGTCGGTCAAAAACAACCGACCATTAATTGAATTTCGAATAAAACGATGCGAAGTACCCAAGGGTACAGACGAATGAATGCCAGCGCTTAGCGTTCCTGCGGTCGCTTTGGCGGCCGGTAGCGTAGCCACATAAATATCATTGGGCAACATTGCACCAATCACCACATAGCTGGGGCTGCGACTTCCAACGCTAAAAGGTGCTGTGCTTATAGCGGTTGTAAGGGGCGCATTATTGACTGAATCTGCAACGGGATTTAAATAATTCGCCCCCGTCATAATAGGCAGGTACTCCAAGCAATTCCCGGTTCCGCTCACACGCACACTGTTTGGTAGCGCATTACGCAATTGACGCGTTATCTGTTCAATGCTGGCACGCCCACGAGAAATCATTTTACTGCGTCGCTCAGAGTCGTTATAGCTATCGACAGCCGACACGATAAACTGACTGCCAATGACAGAAACAATCCCCACAATAACCAAAACAGCAATCAATTCGACCAAGGTAAAGCCCAATTGCTTATACCTGGCTAGCCCCCTGAGGGGTTGATGTATAACGGAGATTTTCATTGTCACCGCTCCGTTAAAAATTGGTGCGGTAAGCACTGAGAGTGAGGGTGTCGCCACCAGGCATACCCACGGTAACGGTTATACGACGCGCCTGCTCTACCGGTAACACCGGGTCACCCAGCTCATCTCCGGCGTTCACTACGGTTACGCTAACCGGGTAAAGTGGGTAGGCGTTATCGGAAAACCCGGCATAATCACCGACATCGTCAAAATCACCATCGGGGGAAATGCCTAAACAGCTAGGTCCATCAGCAGAACCACATGCTGGAAAACCACCCGTTGGCGTATTTTCGTCAAACTTCCTCGACATAATTTCGTCAAGTTGCGATTGTGCGACTTCTAAGGCTTTTACCCTAACAACCGGGTCTACAGAGTTGACAACGCTTTGACTAAACACCATTAACAACGCGGTCAGCGCAATCCCCATAACCACTAAAAACATAATGGTTTCTACCAGGGTAACGCCGAATTCGCAGTTAATGTTAGAACTTTTCATGGTGCTTTCGTTATCACAAAAAGTGGAGGGATTCGCATGTAGCAGGCGCTGTTAACGCACATAGCCAGACGCATCAACAGAAATAGAAACAACTCTGCCGTTTTGGCTTAGCTGCAAACCTGCGCCAGTAGTATGCCCTAGCCTGTCATACGCGAATGTTACCGCCGACAAGGTTTGGCCGTTCACCAGCTGCACAGGGTACTGCACACCACCAAAAGATACGCTGGCGTTGCCCAGCTGAATATCGACCTGATTCGCCGACGTAATCACTTCCACGCTGGCGCGACGTGTCATCGCTAATTGTTGAGCAGAATAAAAAGCCGCGACAATGGTGTCACGGCTTGCTTGCAGTTGTAGGGTGTCGCTAGGCACCAGCCGGGTTAATACTGATACCGAAAGTATTCCGACAATAACCAATACAGCTATCAGCTCAACTAATGTAAAGCCCTGTTGTTTCAACTGTGAGTTGCCTCAAATATTGGTTTTTCCAACGTACACTATCACAATCCTAATTAGGGATTAGGCGTTGCTGAAATCAAAGCAAAATTAGCCGTATCAGCTGAGGCCGTGTGGGTTACCGTGCAAGTAGCAATTTCTCTATCGGCAATTACTCCCGCCGGGGAAAGTACATAGCCCGTTGGCATCACCTCGCCAGCTAACAGAATCGCAGCTTGTGTGCAGTCAGTAACCGTCTCAGGAGCATCGGCCGTTAAACCCGCTTCCTGAGCAATATCCACCGCGTGGTTAAGCGCCGACGCGCTCTCTAAGCTGCCAGCAATGCTGTTTGTAGCGGCCGTCTGTGCTTCATCCGAAAGGTCGATAAACTTGGGAACAGCGGTAGCTGCCAAAATACCCAAAATTACCAATACAGCGATTAACTCAATAAGAGTAAAACCCGATTGTTGTTTTTGCATAGCGTTGTCTCCACGTTCTAAAAAAATAAAAAATTATTCATTACTATTTCTGCAACCTGTACAAACTAGATGAACAAGTCACTGCAAGTCATTCATTTAATTGCCACTATTGTACCGTACATTGTCAATTAGCTGACACTTTTTGTCCGACTAAACTACTATTTTTTTGGACTAAAAATATTAACTTTCCCATTAGTTACATCATAGTCGAAGAAATATTGTTCGTTTTCTCCTCTTGCTAACTCATATCGGCAAATTCGACCTTTTATAGAGGAAATTCGAAAATCTTTCGCTATTTTTGCTTTATCTTCCTCAATTGAACCGGCAATAACTGTGCCAGGAGCGTTCTTAAACACACCGTGCCATAATGCCTCGCACTCCCTAGGGGTTTGATTCGTAGACCGAACAGAGGTTC
This sequence comes from Teredinibacter franksiae, assembly GCF_014218805.1. Classification (NCBI taxonomy): domain Bacteria; kingdom Pseudomonadati; phylum Pseudomonadota; class Gammaproteobacteria; order Cellvibrionales; family Cellvibrionaceae; genus Teredinibacter; species Teredinibacter franksiae. Next base: position 975,132 of record NZ_JACJUV010000001.1, read on the forward strand.
GAACACCCGCAGAGGCCGGCCAGCCGTTTTCGTTTAAATAGATGACAACACCATCGAGCTGAAGTTGTCGCGACTTACGAACCTTGCCTTCGCCATATAAGTTTTGCACAGTACGAGAGAAAGTTGCCCCCTGAAAACGGACAAGTGACTCTTTCGAATCTTCAATTGTGTCGAAGTAATACCTAAACCCTATCATTGCGAGAAAACCTATAAGAATTAGCACCAAGCAAAACTCCAATAGACTGAACCCAAATGGCTTCAGACCTAGGCCTTCTCTAGAGCTCACTCTAGGCACCTTCATCACCCCCCCGTTTGCACTTCATACATACTCCAAATTGGGAGGAAAATGCCAAGCGCGAGAACGGTTACAAATATCGCCATGACAATAATCAGTATCGGCTCAATACGGTCGGTTAAGGTTTTTAAATCGTACTCTACTTCCCGCTCATAAAATTCGGCCACCTCGGCTAAAAGCTCCTGTACTTGGCCGCTTTCTTCTCCAACGGCGACCATCTGTAGTACGAGGGGGGTAAATATGTCTGCCTGCAGGTGTGTTCTCAGTAGGGTATCGCCACGCTCTACACCTTGGCGAATGGCATTTACCTTACGTGCTAAGTATACGTTCCCCATAGCGGCGGAGCACAACCCAAGAGACTGATTTATGGGTACCCCTGCCCGTAACATCAAGCTGAAACTTCGTGCATACCGCGCCATAGATGCCTGCTCGATGAGGCTGCCAACGATGGGCAGTTGCAATTTTTTCTGCCCCCACTGAAGCTCGCCTTGCTCTGTATTAACGTAGTAAACAATTCCGCCAACGGCAACTATTGTGCCTACAATCAAGTACGGCCAATAATTGATAAACACATTAGACGTACCGATAAGAATTTTGGTCACGATCGGAAGGTCAGCGCCAAACTTGCTAAACATCTCAGCAAAAGCCGGAATTACCATAACGTTGATAACACCGAGAGCGACAACCAACGCAAAAACAACAAAACTAGGGTAGCGTAACGCCTGCTTCACCCGTTTACTCGTCTCGTCATCACGCTCTAAGTAAAACCCAATTTGATGAAATACCTCATCTAATTTACCACTGGTTTCACCTACGCTTATCATGCTCACAAACAATGAATCAAATACCGTCGAATGGTGTTGCATCGCTCGCGACAAGCTCATACCCGCTTCCAAACGATCGGCAATATCATTCAGCACATCACGAAAATGTTCATGCCGAATACTCGCCGCCAAACCCCGCATACCACGGGTTAGGGGGATACCTGCGCGGGTAATCGTAAGCATTTGTCGACAGAACATAACAAGGTCAACAACGCGGACCTTATCGGCCCCCAAAAATGAATTAATTCTTTTTACATAGGACTCACCGAGAGAAACCTCAGAAATTTTTAACGGCGTTATTCCGCGCCCGGCTAACTGAGCGGCTACCGCATCAGCCGATGCCGCCGTCAATTGGCCATCTATTGACTGGCCCTGGTTGGATCTGCCTTCGAATCTAAACTCTGGCATAACGAATTAAGCGTCCTCTGTATACTCGGCCACTTCAGACAAGCTTTCATCCTCAATTTGTGCCGATACACGCAGTACTTCTTCAAGTGTGGTAACACCTTCAATAGCGAAGTTAAGCGCACTGGCGCTCAATGGGCGATAATGCTTACTGCGGTGTGCGGCATCATTAAATTCTCTTACGCTATTGTCCCTTAACGCATTCGCCATCACTGAATTGATTTCCAGTAATTCAAAAACACCAATTCGACCTCGGTACCCAGTGTTATAACAATGCGCACAACCCATACCGTGTTTAAACGTTACTGAGCTAAGATCGACGCTTGGCAGCATCGCTTTAACAAGGCTTTGCTCTTGTTCGCTCAACGCATAGGGTTTAACACAGCTTTCACATACACGTCGAACAAGGCGCTGAGCAATAATAGCCTTTAAACTGCTAGCAACCAGGTAAGGGTCTACGCCCATATCCACCAGACGTAACGCCGATGTCACAGCATCATTAGTATGCAGTGTTGAGAGCACCATATGGCCCGTCATGGCGGCCCGCAGCGCTATTTCCGCAGACTCTGCATCTCGAATCTCTCCCACCAACAGAATATCCGGATCCTGTCGGAGACTGGCGCGCAGTACGGTACCAAAATTCAAACCAATTTTATCGTGCACCTGCACCTGGCTGATGCGAGGCAAACGGTATTCAACGGGGTCTTCTACCGTAATAATTTTATTTGCTGGTGTATTTAACTCTGAAAGCGCGCCGTAGAGTGTGGTGGTTTTACCACTACCCGTTGGCCCCGTAACCAGCACCAAGCCATGAGGGCGAGTAATAATATGACGAAAACGGTCTATATAATGTTGCGGCATACCCACCTTTTCTAGGGGTAAAACACCTTGAGTGTGATCTAGCACACGCATTACCACCGACTCACCAAACTGAACAGGCATGGTAGACAATCGCACATCGATGTTGTGGCCGCCGACCTTCAGATTAAACCGACCATCTTGCGGTAAACGCTTTTCGGCGATATCTAAGTTCGACATTAATTTCAACCGCACCACCAACGCGCTGGCAATGCGTTTTTCGTTCATCACCTGCTCTACCAACATCCCGTCTATTCGCTGACGAATACGCAGCACGGTCTCGTCGGGCTCAATGTGAATATCAGAAGCACGGGTATTAATCGCCTCTTCAAATATTTTTTGCAATAGTTTTACAACCGGCGCATCGGTATCCGTTGCATCTGTGACAATGTCGGATAAGTCAACAGAATCAGCCTCGAGTTCATCATCTAACTGTTCTGCAAGCGATGCAATTTCATCGGCTCGGCTATAAGCGATATCAAGAATATCGAGCAATTCAGATTCGCGCACGACCGCCGGCTTTATCGGCTTATCCAAAACCTTTTGGATTTCGTCAATACAAAAAATATCCGTGGGGTCAGACATTCCCAGCAGGTAACCATCGGCGTCACTGCGTAAAATCATAACCCGGTAACGCCTTGCTAAAGTTTCTGGCAAGGAAGAAACTAAATCACGATCGAAGCTGTAGTGTTTCAATTCAATAAAGGGAATATCAAGCTGGCGGGACAACAATGACAGCAGTGCATTTTCTTCAACAAAGCCCATATCCACCAATTGACGCCCCAATTTGCGCCCGGTGGTCTTCTGTTCCTTTAGCGCCTGCTCCAGCTGTTCCTGACTGATCAGCTGCTGTGCAACTAGCAAGTCGCCCAGACGTATTCTTTTTGGTTCGGCATTCATCGGTTATTCATAGACCCCGCGATTTTTTGTTGTTCAGCCAATACCTGCAAAGCCTCCACTCGCTTTCGCGCATACTCTTCGACACTCGCCCCCAAATCCCTAGCCCGTAAAACCTGCTGAAATGACGTTAGCGCATCAGCCCGCATACCCAACGCATCGGCCGATACCGCAGCACCCAACCAGTAATCAACCTTTTGCCTATCCAGTGAAAGAAGGTAACTATATTGACCTAACGCCAACTCGTGCTCCTTAAAGTGTTGATATATGGCCGCGAGCAAACTACTCGACTGCTCAACGAGCTGTCGCTCCTGTTTCGAATAAGAGCCCCCCATTTTCACCATAGCTGTAGCGTCAGCTTCAAGAAGCAACCGCGCAGCCGCCAAATTATCTTCAGCCACCAGCACTCGGGCCTGCAAATAATGCTGCAACCGTGTATTGCTCTGCACCGTCGCCGCAAGGCGTGAAGCCGAAGCCGTATTGCCTTCCTGTAGGTACAAATCAAATAAAGTCAGGCGACTTTTTTCGGCTGCGGGAGTCTCGAGTAAAAACTTTTCTAAGCTGGCAATCGCCAGGTAACGATCACCGGCGATAAAACGCTCCCGCTCACGCTCCGAGGTTTGCTTATCAACCGTTGCCAGTGTGCGACGAATAGAAATGCTGGTTGCACCACCCTGTATTTCTGCAGTGACCACACTATCTATAACTTCAGCATTAGCGCCTGAACGCTCACTTAACTGGATCAACTGTTGTTGATAGTCATCGTTCTGCGGTAGCTGCATACCCAGCTGATCCGCGCGCGCTAGTAACTTCTGTAGCTTTGTAAGATTATTAACCGCAATACTGGCTTCAATTATTTGCGCATAATTCTGTTGAATTAAGGACAAGCGATTGTCAACTACCTGCGAGCTGGGAGCTATTCCTCTTAACTCGGCCAAGTAAAACCACGCACTGTTCTTGTCTGGCAAAGTTAATCGTTGCGCGGCAATTGCTGAATCAATTTTTTGCAAAAGCACCTCAATAGAATCCCCTTGCCCGCGCTGCGGCGGCTCAACACGTTGATGTTCTGCAAGCTCCTGCTTATCTAACGCTTCAAGGACTAAAGTCTGCCCATGGCCTTCCCCAAGGTTAGAGCTATCGCCTGCGGTATCATATTGCGGGTTGGGTTGACTTTTTATGGGTAGAGCATCGGATGCTGTTTTTGCCTCAACCAGAACGCTGCCGGTTTTAGCCTTGCCGTTAGCCTTGACCAACCTTTCAGTGGCGTTCACGCTCAACGAGCTAACACTTACCGATTCTAGAGCAGAACCCGCGTTATATCCGAGCGAGCCTAGGGGCTGCTGGGCTTTATTGACACCGAGGCCAGGCTCACCTAACAAGAAACGATAACCGGTATAAAGACCGAAACCCGCCAACAGTAAAACCATAAACATAACAGGAATGCGTATACCACGGGTTAAGTTGGTTGAATTATTTGCTGGCGAAATAGGTGTACCACTGGCCGCAGCCGTATTTCTCGCATCCAAATCTTTCAGAGCTTCGTTTATCAGGCTCATTAATTACACCCCACCAGCTAGCTTCGACCAGCGGCAATGCCAAGCTACGAACTTACCGGTAATACGTGTTTCAGATGTATCGGCGATCGCAGCTGCCACCTGCGTAACACCGACACGCGTCAAACCCTTGCCATAAGCACTGATCAACGCCTTATGCGCGAGAATATTAATTAAACGTGGAATACCGCCTGAACCAATGCCCAATAACCAGAGCGCCCAAGGGCTAAACAAATGCTTATCGCCACCTGCGGAATCTAATCGATGGCGAATATAATCGGCAACCCCCTCTCGAGAAAATGGCCGTAGATATTCCGAAAAAATTATACGCTGTTTTAGTTGGCGTAAATCTGGGCGAGAAAGCAAAGTATCCAACTCAGGCTGACCTAGCATCACCACCTGTAACAATTTCCGTTTCTCAGTTTCTAAATTGGTAAGCAAGCGCAAGCTTTCAATTGTTTCACGCGGCATCGCCTGAGCTTCGTCAACCACTAAAACCACCTGCTTACCATGATGAGCCAATTGCATTAGCTTTCGGTAAATGGAGGACAAAAGAATATGCGCCTGCATTTGTGGGTTATAGTCTGCACCGATTTCCTGTGCAATAAATGCTTTAAGTTCTTCAGGGGAGAGATAGGGGTTAGGGATGTAGGCTGTTACAAAATGGGTTCTAAGGCGCGAAAGTAAAATTCGACACAGCAGCGTTTTACCGGTACCAACTTCACCCACAATCTTGATAAAACCTTCGCAATGCTGAAGCGCCACCAACATCGTATTGAGCGCTTCACGATGGCTTTGCTGATTAAGAAAAAACTGCGTGTCGGGCGTCAGCGAAAAGGGGTGCTCATCCAAGTTGAAGTGTTGGTGGTACATACTATTCCCCCGCGACCAATTTAATTATCCCGCCCGCGGTATTCGTCCGACATCAATCCCATACGGTTAGACGTGCGTAGCAACTCCTCCTCCCATGTTTGGTCATCAACCACAATTGGACGCATTAAAATAACCAACTCTGTTTTAACATTGCGCGTTTCCATGGTTTTAAACAATCCGCGAATCACCGGAATATCACCTAATATTGGTTGCTTACCCACAACGTCAACGGTTATCTCCTGCATCAAACCACCCAGAACGACAACCTGACCGCTTCTCGCCCTTACTATACTGTCTGACTCACGCACGTCACGCAGGGCCAACGGTAACGTGAAGAATTCATCGCCAAATTGTATTTCCTTCAATTGGTCTTCCACGTCACTTACAATGGGGTGAACATGAAGAATAACGTCACCGTCTGCGGCAATTTGCGGTGTCACATCAAGAGCAATGCCACTAAAGAAAGATTCAAGATCAATTTGCGGCGTATTTTGAATACTTGCCGCGGTAGCCGTTGTGTTGTTCGAAATACCGGTAACAAAAAACTCATCTGAACCTACACGAATAATCGCCTTCTGATTATTAACGGTAGATATCCGCGGGCTAGACAGCACCTGTACATTGCCCTGTGTTTCAAGTAAATCAAGTAACTGGGTGAGATCAATAACGTCCAACACTGCCGACACAACCGAATCAGTATCGTCAAAAACCAACCGGCTAGACTCGGCAAATGTAGACAGAATTCCGCCGCTGAGACTACTGCCCGCCTGATCCAATGTAGAGTTCCCGCGCGTCCTCACTCTTTCCGAATGCAGTGAACCGCTAATTGCGCTCCAGTCAATGCCCGCCTCAAAACCGTCGTTGAGCCTAACTTCCAAAATTTTGGTCTCAAGTACAACCTGACGCTTAACGCTCAACTCTGAACGTTCAAGGAAATCGCGCACGGCACTTAGCTCATTAGGCATGGCTTTAACAACGACCAAACCAGACTGCGGGTTTGTCATTACCATACGACCATCGCTACCAGCATCAACAATAGCCGAAAGGGTTTCGTAAATAGAGCCCCAAAAATCGGTTTTATTCAGCGTTTGCACCCGCGCTCCCGGCGTTAAAGCTCCGGAGGAGCCACTAGAGCCCGATTTCGATTCTTCAATATACCCAAGGAGGCTTCCAGACCCATCACTCTGATTGGAACTACCTCCAGAGGAGCGGCCATTACTATTACCGCTATCAGAAGATGAAATTTTACCAATACTAACGCTAGTATCGCTAACACCAACACGCTTGATATCGAGGTAGTTAATTGGGAATACTTCTGTGCGTAGCTTTCGCGAAAAAATAGTATAAATACCGTTGGTTAACTTATATTCATAGCCGTACACATCTCGCGTTACACCCAGCACTTCGGCAATGGTGACATTTTTTAATTCCAGAGAAATAAAACCTGTTACCTCTGGATGCGCCACAACGTTAATACCAGAATCAGCGACCAAACTTAGAAAGAACGTACGCGCAGGCACACGATTCACTGAAATATCAAATCGCTCCAAGGCTGAACGCGTTGGCTTGCTAACGCCACCAAGACCCGCCGCATTATTGAGTAAGCTTGTTGAAATTTCGGAAGGCGGCTGATTTTGCATTTGAGTGTACTGCTCAGCTTCAGCAATAGATGCCTCCATCATCTGCTCCGCAGCCGTTGGCCCCTGAGGGGGGGTGCTGGAACAGGATGACAGCAATAGCCCCAGGGAAAACCCTGCCAGTAGCCTACGCTTCGAGAAATTGAACTGGATTGCCTTCATAATGATTCTTTTCCGCCTACTATTTGCGCATTTTTTTTACGATACTAGGTCTTAACTGAACTACTCGCGTTTGACCATTCCGTCGGTAGGTAACACTTTTGTCGTGCACTGCCACAATGGTTGCGCCATCGACTACACTGCCGGCCACCACCGTTTTTCCATTCACTATCGCCGTCACCCGCTCGGTGCTACGAAACACCGCCTGCAGCACGAGGGACTTTTGTGTAGTACTGACAACCTTGTAAGCCAACGGCATAGTCGGGTCACGCAGCTTTTCTTGATTTTCTCCACCCTCATTTGCAGCAAGCGCTTGAACGCTGACTGTCAGTGCAAAAGTAAAAACAAAATAGCTAAACTTATGGGCGCCTCTAATAATTGATTTTAGCCTCTGCCCGATCTGACAAGCCTTAATGTAAGACGGACTGCGCGGTGGAAGGCTGGTTGCCTCCCCAAGCAGGCCAATGCTGCAATAAGGTTTTCCAAGCCGCGTCAATTCGGGCTTTGCGTGCGATTTATACAAAGCGTTAAAGTTTTTTACCAGGCCACCAGCATGCCTGTAAATTTTGCCTTGCACACGTATTACACACATAGCCAGAGGCCAAAAGTAATTAATAGAATTGCCCTTATTAAACACCCAGCACCCCCCGGTCTGTAGAGAGGGTATACACTTCGAGCGTAACCACCGCACCCGGGTATCGATCAACTTGGTATTCAATGTTTTCCCAAAACAGCTTCCAATTAAGCGCCTCGAGTTTTTGTAAATACGCTATAACAGAAAAGTATTCGCCCTTTAGCGTAATTTTTACCGAATGCTTGTAAACACCAATAATACGCTCCTCTTCCATGCGCTCGTCACCAACATAACGAGCCTGATCCTCTTCATACAAATCTTCGGCGAGTGCAACGGCTTCATCCTCCTCGCTTTGCCCTGTAGGCTCACGCTTTTCCTGAGCTAACTGAAGCTTAACCGGCGCTTTCGATTCCATACCCACTAACTCGAGCTGGTCGCTTTCTCGCAGTACATCGTGTAATACCTGTGGTAGCTGATCGGCAGACAATAGTCCAACCGACATTTCTTGCAATTTTTTATTTGCTGCTTGCAATTGTTTTTCCAGCCGAACAATTGTTCGACGCTTAGCTGCGTTGGGGTCATTATTGATCGCCACAACCAACATCTTCTCTTCTGTTGATAGTGTTTTGAGCTGTACATTCGCAGCCTCAAAACGTTTCACCAACGCATCGCGGCGTTTGTTCAAATCGCCGGCGAACGCCAGCTCCCATACTAGGTACACCGACAACAGTACGCCCGCGGCTAGTAGGATTTTTTCGCGCTGCTGAAGTGCCGCAAATTTCGCAGCAATGCCATCCCACCGTTCAGTCACCTTTTCAGTTACACTGGAAGAAAGGCTCATTTCTCCTCCCCTTTCACAGCTAACCGGTAAACTGAATCGTACCCAAGAGTAAACAGGTGGTACGTCGAATTTTTATCGGCCGCTACACTAAGTAAACCAAAGTTTACGTGGGCAAAAGTTGGCTCCTGACGTAACTGTTGAATATAGGTGGCGATATCTTCAGGTTGCTCGGTAACACCTTTTACCTGCAACAACTGGCCACCGCGCAAACGCGGGCTCATGGAAAATTTCTGCAGGGAAATACTATCAAAAGACTGACGAGCCAAACCCTGAAAGGCCGTAGAAAAACCTTCAGAATTCCCTAGGTTTTGCCATTCAATAATCTTTTCGACCTGCTGCCGACCAATTAAAGCCGTGCGCAGGTAATTAAGCTGTAATTCTACCTGGTCGTTTTTAAACGGGCGCGACTGAGCTTTAAATTTTTCCATTTGCTTCTGCGCGGCAAGCTGCCGATTCTCCAACGCTACCGTTTGTTTTTCCAGCGAAGCTAAATTAGCAACCGCCACAAAATAAAAAATTACGTAAATGGCGATAATGCCAACGAAAGATGCCAGCAGACTACTAGCGGTTAACCACTCTCGCTTGGTGCGAAATTCGGGAAGATACAAATTAACCTGTTGCAGGCTCATTGTTTAATACCCCCGCTCTTCTCGTAATCGGCAGCAACTTGCTCGCGCAGAGAACCGCCCAAGGCTGCGATACAGGAGTGCAGCATATTACTTTCCAGGCCTTCATCAGAGGAGACTAATTTCGCCACATCAAAATATTTAACAGGGACATTAATACCGCGCACAATATCGATGGGGATCTTGTCTTCGCTTATGTTTTCTCCACACACAAATAATGCCGACGGTGGTATTTGCCCCATTTGGCGCTCGAAATAGTCTAGAGAGCGCTGTACTTCCAAATTAAAAGTGTCGATGGGGATATCATCCAACAAGCCACCACCATATTGAATTTGAAACTGCCGGGACAAATACATATTGCCATTACGAAATAGCGATACAACACCCCGGCCTTCCTGCAATCGTACAATAGCGACCCCTCGACTTTCACCACCTACAGGCTCAAATAAATACGCCAAGTTTCGCAGGGCTAATTCGCCAATATCGATGGATTCTAACTTCAAGCCAGAGGATTTCAGTATGGCAACCAGTTGGGAAACCCGGCTAAGCTCTGTAACCACAACGTATGCCATGGTTTTTCCGCCACGGGCTCCATCGGCAGGAAGTAAAAAAACATCAACGGCCGCTTTTTCGACAGGGATGGAAATGAGGTCTTTAATTCGCCAGCGAATTGCGTCGCGCATTTCAGCTTCTGGAACATCGGGCGCTTCAACCAGCAATAATTGGTAATCGGCATTGGACAATACCACTGTACAGGGCGCGTTTTGCAAGCCGCTTTTTTCTACCCAAGTGGCAAGCGCTGCACTTCTGTCTGCGTTTGAGGAGGCATCCAGCAGAACGGACGTGGAAGAAATTTGAGGGCTAAAACGAGCCCCGCCAACAGCGTCTGAAGATTCTGTCTGAGGTAGCAAATCACGGCAGACAACAACAGCCAACCCTTCGGACTGAACTTCGATTCCAACCTGTATTTTGCCGGCACCGGCTTTCGCTAATAATTGTTTAATCATTCTAAACTACCTGAGCGCCCCTCTCAGCAGTCCAATAAGTTACACTGGCCTTGTACGCTATACACTTATAGCCAATAGAACTTAGTATAGACTTTACTTTCACTTGTGTATGTAAGCCCCTAGTAACATTTAATTTTTATGCTCAACATTGTACTTTTCGAACCAGAAATTCCGCCCAACACGGGGAATATCATCCGTCTTTGCGCCAACACCGGTTGCCAACTGCATTTGGTTGAACCACTTGGTTTCGTTCTGGACGACAAACGCCTACGTCGAGCAGGGCTCGATTACGGCGAATGGAAAGATATTCAAATTCATAAAGACTGGGAAGCCTTCCTTGCTTGTAAGAGTGACGCCTCGATTTGGGCTTTATCCACTAAGGGTAGCTCAACCCATTCGCAGGCCACCTTTAAAAAAGGCGATTACCTGCTATTTGGCCCAGAAACACGAGGGCTTCCGGCCGAGATCCGCCATTCGCTGCCTGCTCAACAGGTATTGCGTATACCCATGCTGGCTAACAGCCGAAGCATGAATTTGTCGAACGCGGCAGCCGTAATGATCTTTGAAGCATGGCGCCAGCTCGACTATGTGGGCGCACAACTTGCTGCACCCCCGCGCTAACATAATGAAAAAGTATCTAGCGAAGCGCAACGGTAATCCGCTTACTGCCAGACCGAAGGCTTACGGTAGAAGCGCTGGTACAAGCAGAACAGTTACGGGTTGTAATTTGACCTTCACCATTTAGACAGGCACACACAAAGTCAGTACCGTTGGCCTTTATGCCCAGCCGTCGATGAAGATCGATTCGCCAAAGCACGTTACTAGTGGTGCAATTAGCCGCCGTCGACTTGCCACTGACATCGCGAATGCTTAACTCCGAATCAGACCGACAGATAACAACAACCGGCTCGACGGATTTACCCTGTAAACTATTTTGGTAGGCCGCCGATTTAGCGCGACTAAAGGCCTCAGTGACATGATTTTCGCCTTCCAGTACACGGTTACGGTTTACCCTGTCAGACGCAAAGGAAAAGCTGACAACCGATAGCACCCCTAAAACACAGACTAATAACAGCCCTTCAACTAAGGAAATACCGGGTAGCTTTATATCCAACCGTTTTCCCCTTGCATACAGCCCGCGGAGGAGCGCACGTTGCCGGTTTCCAGCGAGATAACACAGCCCTCCAGACTCCCCACCCCCCTAGCGACAAGCTTGTAACCCGCCTGAGGCTCAGAGGCTGCAGAAAAAACAAATTGAGTTTCCGACGATGCTGGGGCCCAACGGGCATAGAGCGAGCGGATGTTATCCTGGCCGCCCAGCTCGGGGTATTCACTGTACTGATTATAAAACTGCTCGAAGCGTAAACTGAGCGCAATGAGATCACCTTGTGCGGCACCTATGCGCAACTGCTCCACCGAACCCTGGTAGGACGGCACGGCCATCGCCGCAATAATGCCAACCACAGCAGTAGCTACCAACATCTCGATAAGGGTGAATCCGCGTAGGAACTGAGCACTGCGACAGTGACTCACTGGATGACTAGCACTTGGACGATTGAACTGAAAATTAAACATCGTACCCCCAAAAGAAAGACCTAATTTGGCTTATCGGCCCCACCGCGACATACGTCCAGTCATCCATCTCCATCTGGCAAAGCCCAGATAAACGTCGAAGCGTTCCACCGGCCAACTCTTTCCACCCCACAAAACCAGCACTTAAGCACCGGATGACAGCAAGACAAAAAGCGACACAGGTCACATTTTTACCCTAAAAGCATTAAAGTTCAACCCTAAAAACTAGTTTTTTAGCATTAACCTTATTGCACAGCAAGCTAATACGAAAGTGTCGACGCGTTTAACTGGAGCGCTACAGTCGGCACCGCTTTATGCGAATCACAAAAAAGTGTATCGCTTGGGAGGCTCAGCTCCTCACCCAACCATAACCGTGCACCATGCCCGAATGGTTTAGCATTACACACTCAAACACACCAATGTAACCGGTTAACTTTTCACTTAAATAGGGTAGGATAGGCACTGCTCATTATTGCCCGAACGCCGAGCAAACTCATAATATATACACTTACGGTGAAGCCGCTAAACATGCCCTCGCATAGCTGTACACGCTAGGCAACGCTTTACACGAAAACAACCAATAATAAGTTCCAGGAGAGCTAGATGTTCAAACCCTCTGTAATTCACAAAATTGCCCTACTCTTGAGCGCAGCGCTTTTTGCACTGTCGACAGCAACATGGGCTGCACAGAATCCCGTTACACCAAACGCCTCCAAAGAAGCTCGAGAACTCTTAAAGTATCTCCACAAAATTTCAGGTAAAAAAATACTGACGGGCCAGCACAACGCCCCTCTTAACGGCTCTAACCGAATGGCTGGTATGCATAAGCAAACGGGCGAATACCCCGCTATTTTCGGTCAGGATTTCGGCTTTAGTGAGCCCGGCTCCTGGGACGGCATTAACTTCCGTCAAAACATCGTCGATGAAGCCATTCGACGCCACGAAGAAGGGTTTATTAATACCCTCATGTGGCACGCCGTGGTGCCTACCATGGACGAACCCGGCACTTTCAAAGAAACAGTTCAGGCTAAACTCTCCGACGAGGAATGGAAAGCGCTGACCACTCCAGGCACCGATTTAAATGAACGCTGGAAGTCACAGGTCGATGTTATTGCCTGGCACCTCAAGCAATTACAGTATGCCGGGGTCCCTGTACTTTGGCGGCCCTATCACGAAATGAATGGTTTCTGGTTCTGGTGGGGTTCCCGTCAGGGTTCTGAGGGCTACGCCAAACTGTGGCGCATGATGTTCGACCGCCTAGTAAATTTCCATAAGCTAGACAACCTGATCTGGGTATGGAATGCCAATGAAGTAAAAGAAAATGTACCGGCGTACAAACTGTTCTACCCCGGGCACGATGTTGTCGACGTACTGGCTACAGACGTTTACAGCAAACGCTATGACGACGACAACTACAATCAATTGGTTGCTCTTGCAGAAGGCCGCCCAATTGCTTTGGGTGAAGTAGGCGGGCTACCCACCCCTGAAACGCTCGACAATCAGAAAGACTGGGTGTGGTTTATGAGCTGGCGTGACCCAGACAACTTCTTCTGGAACGATGGCGACTCCTTGCGCGCATTATTCAAATACAAGCGTTCCACGTCTTGGCATGAGTTACCCGGCGTAAAGCAAAAAGGCCCTGTACGGCTTCATACGCCTGTATTGAAGTAACTATTAATGTAACTATTTACATATCACGCATCACGTAACTTTTTATACGTTGGCCCCAACCTATTGGAGCCAACGTTTTTCGTTTAGCGTGCTCATTATTCAGAGTCCTCCAAAATCCGGCTGTCCAGCTCGTCAACAGACGGCTGGATAGCGGTATCCAATTCCAGAGGCTCGTCTATTGGCTCGCCTTCCTCCGTGGTGGCTTCACCTTCATTTTCATTCACATCTTCGACATCGGATTGCAAGCCTAGGTGATAAGCCGCAAACCCAGGGTACATGACTTGGTTTAACGCCATACCAATCACCCGCCCCTCTAGAGGCGCGGTTACTTCATCACGCTGATTAGTGATTGGGTCAGTTATTACCCCCAACAACTCTCCCGCAGCCACGCGGTCGCCTAAATTGACCTCGCTAAACAATATACCTCCAGAGGTAGCGCGCACCCACTTAGACTGGTAGTACACCGGCTCGGAAGGCAACTTCCAAAACGGGCGACGGTCGAGCATACCTAACCCATCCATCAGGCTTTCGACACTCTTAATGCCGTGGGTTACGGCAGTCTTCTGTAACTGATGAGGCTGGCCAGCCTCCAGGGTGACGGCCGGAATACCACGCTCCACAGTGGCTCGACGCAAGCATCCGGGCGCACCCTCGCTGTGAACCACGACAATAGAACCCATTTTTTTCGCTAGCTCGGCCACCTCGGGAATCAATAAATTGGCGCGCAACTGCGGCAAGTTTGTGCGTTTGAAAGAACCGGTGTGAAGATCCACCAGCAGGTCGCAATGACTAATTACTCCCTCAAAAAAGGAGTGCGCTATACGAGAAGCAGAACTACCATGGCTATTACCGGGGAAGTAACGATTGAGGTCACGACGATCAGGTAAATAACGCGAAGAACGCCGAAACCCCTGAAGGTTGACGATCGGCACTCCAATCACCGTGCCCGCCAGCTCTTCGGGCTCAATGCTGTAAAGTAAGTGTCGCACAACCTCAATACCATTAAGCTCGTCGCCATGGGTTGCCGCCGTAAGACACAGCGTTGGCCCCGGCTTCGCGCCACGCACCACCAACACCGCGGTGGGCGCCGATATTCCCATAAAAGACACATTCGGTGTCCACGACAAGCGAGTGGAGGTCCCGGGTGGAACCTCGTTATCCAACAATATTAGCGGCTCCTGGATTGCGGCTTGCGGCTGCGCCTCGCCGTCACGGGTTATACTGGGTTCGACAATGGGTGCTGTGCCCACAGAAGGAACGACTAAAGGCTCCAGCTCGGCCGTGTGAGTGGCGGCCGGCATTGGCGTCGCCAGAGGTGTTGTCACCACCTCCTTCAAATCAATATGTTCGGCTTTTTTCAGCTCGCTTTGCGGAGATTCTTTTTCATCAGGTTCGGCGGTGCCAGTCGCCCCCTCCCCAACGCCCTCCTTAAGTTCATTTCTGGCCTCAACGACGGTCGAGGTTGCTTTCTGAGCAGTGCCAACAGCCGATTGTGCTTTCTCCCCAAGTATATTTTTGCTTTTTCCTTGAGCGCCGACAGAAGCCTTTGCTTTGACCTGGCTCTCTACGTTAGCTGGCGCCGCGCGGACTGTGCCAACCGCAGCTTCGGTCTTTCGCTCCGGCGTCGCATTCTCTTGCTCTAGGCTAACAGCCTCATCAGCCGCGACGTTACAGGTTAGCAAGCACGTACATACAATTAGTATGCAACGTATACGGCACAACTCAATCATTCACAAACTCCAGACATTACGAGGGAAAACACACTATTTTTATCATATACCGCTTTTCGCTGATGTGCTCCAGACGTCTATAACCGCAACTCGCAATAAAGTGGCGTGCCGCAGACTTGTTCAGAAGCCCCCATATTCTGTTAGAATCGCGGCTTCGTGAAATCAAGGACAAGCAGTCGATGCTCGACAATACTACCCTCTCCCAACTCTCTCAGCTTAAAACTAACATTCAGGCCTCCAAAGAATACGCCGAGGGCACCGTCGCCGGTACTAACGGCCGCTTTGGATTTGTTCGGCTAGAGGATGGTCGCGATGCCTTTCTTTCACCAGAAAAAATGCAACGCGTTATTCCGGGAGACAGAGTAAAAGTTAGCCTGAAGCAAAATAGCAAAAATCAACTGGAAGGCGACCTTGAAACAGTTTTAGAACAGTCGCTTACTCGCTTCCTAGGGCAGTATCGCGTAACCAAGAAGGGTCATTTCGTTGTTCCCTTGGGTGATGCACCGGGCATGAAATCATCCCCTATCAACCGCTGGATATTTCTGCCACCTAAAGGTCGTTCACGCTGTAAAGACGGTGATATGGTGGTAGCAAAACTGCTGGAACACCCATTTAAGGACGGCAAAGCCTCAGCCAAAATCTTGGAACGTATCGGTTCCGAGAGCGACGCCTATATTGAGCGAAAATACACTATTGCCAAATATGACCTGCAGCCCAGGCTCAACGAAAATGCGCAAAACCAAACAACAGCCATAGAAAAAGCCATTACCTCTAAAAGTTTTGGCGAAGGCCGTACTGATCTCACTAACCTTACGTTTGTCACTATCGACGCCGCCTCAACGCGCGATATGGACGATGCCCTGTATTTAGAGAAAAAAGTAATCGAGGGTGTCGAGCAATACCACCTCAAAGTCGCCATTGCCGACCCAGCCTTTTTTATTACGCAAAAATCTTCCCTAGCGCAAAGCGCACAAAAAAATGGCCAAAGCCTATATATGCTTGGCGGCGGTGTCCCCATGCTGCCCGACAGCTTGGCCAATGACTGCTTTTCTCTAAAGGCTGAAGAAGAGCGCCCGGCTTTAGTTTGCTCGCAGGTTTTTGATGCTGAGGGAAAACTGCTCGAATACCATTTTGAAAAAGCCGTAATCCGCTCGCACTTTAAGCTCAGCTATATCGATGTAACAGCGCTACTAGAAGGCGACAGCGACAACGAAATCAACCAGCTACCCGCTGATACCCAGCAAATGTTGAACAACCTGGGCGAGTTTACCGAACGCCGTACACGCATACGAAAAAAAGATTTTCTTGTAGGCGAAGACCAGCTCGAGTACGACATTCAACTGTCAAACACAGGAAAAATTGACAAACTTTCACCGCGCACACGCACCCGCGCACACAAAATTGTTGAAGAAGCCATGCTTGCAACCAATTTATGTGCCGGTGAGTTTTTGCAAAAACACAACACTGGCTTGTTTACCAGCCACAGTGGATTCCGCGAAGACAGGCTCGGTGAAGTAAAAGCCTTGTTAAAAGAAGAATCGGTTGAACATCCAGAAAATTTACTTGAAGCAGACAGCTATATTGCCCTCATTAAATCGTTAATGGCCTCCGACAAGGCCCACCTCGTATCGCCCTTGCGTCGAATGATGCCTTCTAGCGAACTAAGCTTGGCTGCAACGCCTCACCTAGGCATGGGCATGCCGGTATATGCCACCGTCACCTCCCCCATCCGTCGCTACGCAGACCTCTACAACCACTGGGCCATTAGTCAGCTGTTAACCGATAGCGCGTTTACACCCATAACCACAGAAAACCTGGCAGCGGTGAAGAGCGCACTGCAACAAAGCCGCCAGGCCGACCGCGAACTATACCAATGGCTGATTTGCCAGTACGCACAAAAATTTGTGGGCACAAGCGGTAAAGCCAAGGTACGCATTGTCACCCAACAAGGCTTTGGCGCGCGCTTAATCGATTCCGGTGTCGATGGCTTTGTGCTCTTCCCTAAAAAGCAGGAAAAAACGTTCGATGCTAAACGCATGACAATCACAACTCAAGGCAATACCTACGCACTGGAAAACGATGTAGAAGTGAAAATTGAGAGTGTGGACATGGAAAAACGCCGAATAGCTTTTAGCGTTATCGGCCCTGAGGCTGATTAACACTTGTTTAGCAGGGAATGGCCATATAAAAACGGCCAGCTCCCCCTGCCCGCTCTCCACCTCCATACCGACAGCATAAGGGTTAAAAACAAAAAAAAGAAAGAAATCACTCAAAAGAAAAGTACTTTTGATGGATAAACAGAAACAGTAAAGACCGCCGAAGACGTGAAATAATTAACCAAACGATTTAAAAGTTTACTTTAACTTTCGTATCACCGAAAAAGGGTTGTACTCAACAACCCTTTACTCTTACCTCAAATACCTCTAGCCAAGCACACACAACCCCCAGCACTCACCATTTTGGTGCGACCACTAACAATTAAAAAGTAAAACAAGAATTTTTATTTCTGTCCAAGCACAGTTTTGTGTCTACTACGCCCACCCTTTGCACCACAAGCAAACACTACAAGCGGCGTCCTCTGTTCTAGTTTGAATCACCACTAGATGTAACTATCACCAAAGCGGTGCATCAGAACTTCTCCTAAGCAAACAAAAACCCCAAGAAATCGCTCTTAGGCTACTGATTTTTAAGTACTTTTTTGATTTCCCCATCAGTTGGCAAGGGAATTGCCATTATCTCCATGTATTCATGACTCACAAATAATATTTTTAAACGCTGGTTTTGCTCGCACAGTTTCAACGCACAAATAACGAGCGCCATCCAATAAACACCTAATGACCTGGGGTTAAACAATGGGACTAAAGATTTTTTCATTTCACAGACTTTCAAATTTTTCTGCGGCAATAATAACGGCGTTATTGCTGATAGTTACAACTTTAAGTTCACATGCCGAAGAGCTAGAACTTGAAAAAGATGAACTGACTTTCGGCTTTATAAAACTGACCGATATGGCTCCACTGGCCATTGCCTACGAACAGGGCTTTTTTGAAGACGAAGGACTATTTGTAACACTGGAAGCGCAAGCCAATTGGAAAGTATTACTGGACGGTGTTATCGACGGTAAGCTTGACGGTGCGCACATGCTTGCGGGCCAGCCTCTAGGAGCAACTATCGGTTACGGCACCAAAGCCCACATCGTTACCGCCTTCAGTATGGATTTAAACGGTAACGGCATCACCGTTTCCAACGACATTTGGAAACAAATGAAGCCTAATATTCCAGTCAAAAATGGCAAGCCCGTTCACCCCATCAGCGCAAGCGCGTTAAAGCCGGTTGTCGAAAAATACAAGTCTGAAGGTAAACCCTTCAACATGGGCATGGTATTCCCCGTTTCCACCCACAACTACGAGCTACGCTATTGGCTAGCTGCCGGCGGACTTGAGCCCGGTTACTACGGCCCAGGCTCTTCCGGCACTGTTGGCCAAATTGCTGCCGATACACTGCTGTCAGTAACACCACCACCACAAATGCCCGCCACCATGGAAGCCGGCACTATATACGGCTACTGCGTGGGCGAACCTTGGAACCAGCAGGCCGTATTTAAAGGTATTGGTGTACCGGTTATCACCGACTACGAAATCTGGAAAAACAACCCAGAAAAAGTGTTCGGCGTGTCTGATGGATGGGCGAAAAAATACCCCAACACTCATTTAGCCGTAGTAAAGGCCTTAATTCGTGCGGCGCAATGGTTGGACGAAAAAGACAATGTTAACCGCGAAGAAGCCGTAAAAATTCTATCCAAACCTAACTACGTGGGCGCCGACGCTGAAGTTATCGCCAACTCCATGACAGGCACCTTTGAGTACGAAAAAGGCGATGTGCGAGAAGTGCCAGATTTCAACGTATTCTACCGCTATTACGCCACTTACCCATTCTACTCAGACGCTATTTGGTACCTCACACAAATGCGTCGCTGGGGCCAAATTGGTGAGGACAAACCCGACACTTGGTACCACGACATGGCCAAAAAAGTGTACAAGCCCGAAATTTACATGAAGGCTGCGAAAATTCTGGTTGCAGAAGGTAAAGTCAAAAAAGAAGATTTTCCTTTCGGAACAGATGGCTACAAGGCACCGCAAAAAGAATTTATCGACAGCATTGTTTTTGATGGTAAAAAACCAAACGAGTACCTAGCTAAGTTCCCAATTGGATTAAAATCTGGTGAAGTCGTAACCGCAACTGGCGTAAAAAAGAAGTAGCCATTACAAAATTGCAACGAAGTTAAATGGAAAGTTTCTCCCGTCTTGTCGCGGTGGTTCGCCACCGCTCTTTTTGACGGGCTATCCAAGAAGAAACTGTATTTAGTGGACTGAATTTATCATGAACAAAATCATCAACATATTGCAGGTATCAGGCTTAACGTGGTTTGTACCGGTCGCACGTCTAATTGCAGGCGAGGATCCAAAAGAACAGGCAAAGCAACTTTGGATAGCAATGGGCATACCCATCATAGCTTTTGCTATTTTTATAGCTTTATGGGGGCAAATGTCGAGCAAGGTGGTAACCAGCTTAGGCACCATACCGGGCCCAACCCAAGTATTTGAGCAGGCACAAGGCCTCTGGCAAGACCACAAATACCAACGGGAAAAACAAGCCGAATTTTATGACCGCCAAGAGAAGCGCAATACAAAATACGAAGCGCAGGGAAAGCTGGAAAAAGTAAAATGGCGTAGTTACACCGGTTCTCCCACATATATCGACCAGATTTGGACGAGCATAAAAACTGTTTTTATGGGGTTTTTACTGGCAACTATTGTTGCGGTTCCGCTGGGCATATTCTGCGGATTAAGCAACACATTTAATACGGCCATGAACCCCATAATACAACTATTCAAACCAGTTTCACCGCTTGCATGGCTACCCATCGTCACCATGATTGTAAGCGCAACCTATGTCACATCAGACTCGTCTTGGTTCAGTAAATCATTTTTAAACTCAGCTATTACCGTAACCCTTTGCTCGCTGTGGCCAACACTCATCAATACCGCCCTTGGTGTTTCCTCCATCGACAAAGATTTGATGAATGTAGGAAAGGTATTACAGCTAGGCTGGTTCACAAAAATCACCAAACTGGTACTGCCCTCTTCGTTGCCGCTTATCTTTACCGGTCTACGGCTTTCCCTAGGCGTTGGTTGGATGGTATTAATAGCCGCAGAAATGCTGGCGCAAAACCCTGGCCTAGGAAAGTTTGTATGGGATGAGTTCCAGAACGGCAGCTCCAACTCGCTAGGACGTATCATGGTTGCCGTACTCACCATTGGCATTATCGGCTTTCTGTTAGACCGCATAATGTTCACCCTGCAAAATTTATTTACCTTCGGCGATAAACGCTAGGAGCTCTACTATGTCATTTTTACAGTTCAAAGACGTCTGCAAAAATTACGGCTCCGGTAAAAACATTACCGAAGTTTTGGCCAATATAAATTTGGAAATTGAAGACGGAGAGTTTGTCGCAATCGTAGGCTTTTCAGGAAGCGGTAAAACAACGTTGATCTCTTCTATTGCTGGGTTAATCAAACCCGATAGTGGTGAGGTTGTATTCAAAGGAAAGCCCGTAACCGGGCCTAGCCCAAAGCGCGGGCTTGTCTTTCAGAATTACTCACTTATGCCTTGGCTAACAGTGTTCGGTAATATCGAGCTGGCGGTAAACCAAGTTTTTAAAGACTGGCCAAAGAAAAAACGGGTAGAGCATATTCGCCGATATATCGACATGGTAGGGTTGTCGCACGCAGTAGATCGCCGTCCCGCAGAATTATCTGGTGGTATGCGGCAGCGTGTTTCGGTTGCTCGTGCACTCTCCATGCAACCCGAATTACTGCTGCTCGACGAACCACTCTCTGCTTTGGATGCGCTAACCCGCGCAAAACTTCAAGATGAAATTGAAGTTATCTCGCAAAAAGAAAAGAAAACCATCGTACTTATCACCAATGATGTAGATGAAGCCATTCTATTGGCTGACCGGGTTATACCCCTAAATCCTGGCCCACGCGCATCACTAGGCCCCGAATTTAAGATCAACATTCCCCGTCCACGCGACCGCACGCAAATGAACCATAACGACGAATTTAAATTTCTTCGTAAGGAGATTACCCAATACCTGATGAAAGTGGGTATGGAAGCCGCTAATACCGACGACTCACTAATATTACCCAATATTCAACCCAACACCGCGCGCTTACCATCCAAAGAATCGATAAAAGCAGCCCAAGTTCCCGCGAGTGAAAAAGGTCGCGTAGCGCAATTTCCAAACGCTACAGCAGAAATTGCAGCACAACACCATACCCAACACATAGAAAAATACGTGGAATTTTCCAAGGTAACAAAAGTTTACCCAACACCTAAAGGGCCATTAACCGTTGTAGATAAATTCGACCTCAACATGAAGAAGGGGGAATTCATCTCACTGATAGGACACTCCGGGTGCGGAAAATCAACAGTGCTCAGCATGGTTGCAGGCCTAAATGACATAACCGGCGGCGGTATTATTCTCGATGACAAAGAAGTCACCAACGCCGGACCAGATCGTGGTGTAGTCTTCCAGGCTCCTAGCTTATTCCCCTGGTTAACCGCCCGTGAAAACGTGATGCTGGGCGTAGAACGGGTATACCCCCATGGCAGCAGAAAAGAACGTAAAGAAATTGTTGAATACTATCTTTCGCGTGTTGGCCTTGCTGACTCCATGAATAAAAAGGCTGCCGAACTCTCCAATGGTATGAAACAACGCGTCGGTATCGCCCGAGCCTTTGCTCTTTCGCCAAAACTATTATTGCTCGACGAGCCTTTCGGCATGCTTGACTCTCTCACACGCTGGGAGTTACAGGAAGTGCTAATGGAAGTATGGAAACGCACGCAAGTAACCGCTGTATGTGTTACTCACGATGTGGACGAAGCCATTTTACTGGCAGACCGTGTAGTGATGATGACCAATGGACCCAACGCCAAAGTGGGTAAAGTTATGGAAGTCAATTTACCTAGGCCACGTACACGTAAGCAACTACTTGAGCATCCAGACTATTACCGCTATCGCGAAGAACTACTCACCTTCCTTGAAGAATGTGATCACGCCCACGAAGATGACAAACCCGTCTCCCTCAGCAGAGAAGAAGTCGCTGATATTGAATCAATTAACCTCGAAACCGTCACAGGGCTACCGCAGACAAAGGAAACGAAGGAAATGGCTACAGCATAAAGCTGTCTAGATCAGAAAAAGCGCATTGTCAAAACAATGCGCTTTTTGTATTGTCGTCGCCCATCGCTCACGCGCCTAACAAGCGTTTAGTAGAAACCAAAAATGCTAAAAACGATAGTGCACAGACATCATTGTAGCTACAACGTCATAGTCTTCGGCATTGTAACCAAGACTAATGACATTCACCAACTCATCCACCGCCAATCCAGCCATTTGCCAATCGTCCACCACATAGCTTTCATAGGCAAGAGAGCCCTTAACGAATAGATTTTCGTTTATTGCGTATTCTGCGAATGTATTCAGTGTTTTATAGTCCGTGGTGAGCTGCGGATAAGGATCGCTGAGTACATAGGTGTCCACACGAATATTGCCGGCTGAATCGCTGTGCATATAATCCATCCCAAGTTTTACCCTGTCGCCCATCAGACTATAGTTCACACCCCCACCCACAGTTTTCACAATATCTTCATTGTGCGCAAACCAATCGGCTGCAGAATAGCTTTCGCTTCCCGCTTGCTTGGATACGATTTTTTCACGTGTGCCAAAAAAATGAAAATTAAGCTTATCGGTTAGCACTACGGTTAAATCCGCATTGCGCGTTAGATCTCTCGCCTCGGTAAGACCAACAGGTGAATTTTTGTAGTGATCGCGAGACGAATCCACAAAAATATCCAGCGCCACCCTTTCATGAATAAAAAAACTTGCTCCGGCATAACCTTTTATTCGATCTCTATCCGCCATATTGTATTTGCGCATCAAGGGATTTTGGGCTGGTTCAATGTCAGCGACAGGATTAAAACCGGACGCCTCTCTACGAGAATTGGAAAGCCGAAACTGCAAGTCCATTTTACTGCCAACTTTAACCCTCACTTTCCCCCAACCAGAATCTTCTTCCGTTTTTTCAACGTCTTGATAGCTTCGTTCTCGTACAGAAAAATCATAGCCAACACTAATTTTTGCCGGCCGACTTGGGCGTAAAACCGATTCCACCCCCCAGCTCTGATTGCGAAAACTATAGGGCAAATTCCGCCTAGTTACGCCGGGATATGCATCCGTAGTTACCCAATTAAACAACTGGCTTTGGGTTTTGTTATCGCGTTCATCAATGCGGTAAAAAGCTTTCACCTGCACTTTACGATTTAGTGTGGAATTTAGCCGCAGGGAACCCGTTAGGGTATCCACTTTTAGTTCGCCGGCATCCTGCGGTAGCTGTACGAGTAAACCTTGGTTAAGCGTGGGTGCCAGCAACTCCGAAGTCTGACTCATACTACCACGGGCAATATCAGCATTAATTCGGCTGTTTCCAAGGTGATAACCTGCCGTCAAGCGCAGCTGCTGAAACTGATTGTCGGGCGGTAGGGCCAACTGCCCCTGATCAGCACCACTAGCAATTGGCCCGAAGGCATTCGACCAGGTTAACGACTCATTTTCATTTTTAAATTGGGAGCCATAAAAGGTTAAACGAGACTGCAGGTTGCGGTCAGTATAGGTGGCAGACAACTCCAACTCATCGGTCACATAGTCAACCGGCTCCAGCATTTGCACGCTATTAAAGAAAAAAGCACCTGCATTACGCTTATTGCCGTCACGAATGTCACGACGAAAATCAATAGCGGTTTCCCATTTATGCGCAGGTATATACAAGGCGCCCATATTGATACGCTTACGCTGAGTTTGTAAATCTACGGAAGAAAGCTCGGTGCTTATGTCACTGCTTTGACCAACAGGTACCCAATTTTCGGGCAACTGTAATTGTGCGCTGCCATTATTAGTGAAAATTGAACTCAACCCCAACCCACGGGTATGCATTAATTCGCTGTAATCTAGAAAATATTCGTAGCGCCCCTGTAGCCCACCAGTAAAATTAGCCGTCTGGTTGTCCAGTGTTAGGTTGCGCATCGATAGATCGTAAAAACGGCCGTTCTCAGCCAAGTAATTCACGCGTAAGTTGGCAATGCTGAACGGGCCTTCTTCATACAGACCATTATATTCACCAAACCGCATGGCATCGCCAGAAAGGTTCCCAACCCCGAACTCAAGCTCGCCACTAATGCCGTATTCGAACGCACAGTATTTGCAGGCCCAACGTGAAACATCTAGGTCGGCGGGAAGCGTAGGTTCAGTGGTATCGGCCTGACTAGCAACGTTCAAAAGCACCAGTATTCCGCACAACAATGCGTTGACGAATGGATGATGTAACGCTGGTATTTTCATATAATAAACCTACCGCATCATTTTCGGCCCAGAAGGGTGGTTAGAACCGTGAACCTGTGCATGACAATTCATGCATGCACCCGCACGTAACAGCGCCGATGCATTGCCACCATTACCGATTGACGTTTGTGCAAGGCTCGGGTGGCCCTGCTGAGAATGGCAATCGCGGCACAACAGCGCCGTACGCTTGGACAATAAATCCGGGTGTATAGAGCCGTGTGGCGTGTGACATAACGAGCAGTCCTCCGAAGCAGGGGCATGCTCCCACAAAAACGGTCCGCGCTTTTCCGCATGACAGCTGTAGCAGGTTTCATTTAACGTGGGTTTTACCAACATGGCATGCGTCTCCGCACCGTGGCTTGCATGACAATCACTGCAACCTAATTCACCAAAGCGTACAGGGTGACTAGACGGTTTTAAAAACTCGCTGCGCTCCTTCTGGTGGCAGTTAAAACACACTTGCGCCTGCCGAGCGTTATCCAGAGATGGGTCGTGAGCCGTATGCACCGTATGGCAATCGGCACAAGCGACCTCGCCCATTTGGTGAGCACTGCCCTGCCAGGCGATATGATCGTCGTCTTCATGACAGTCCAAGCACATACGGTTTTGTGCAGCCACCGACTCATTCGACTTCGGCCCAAAATTAAATATAGGAGGCCGTTCTTCACCTGGGCGAACCCGGCCTACATGGCTGCCGGTTTTCAGCGCCTGCTCCATAAACTGGATCGCTTTCACGCCGGGGCCATGGCAAGCCTCACACTGCAAGTTCGAAAACGGCGTTCGGGAATCGGCAAGGCTTGCATGCTTGGTTTTAAAAATATCAAAAACCGGAAATTTGGCTGTTTCGTCGTGACATTTAATGCAGGTGTCAGCACCTTTGCGCGTATATTCCACAGCACTGATAGACTGCTTGACAGTTTCGGGCAACACGACACGCTTCTCGTCTATTTCGGCCGCCGCAAAAGTAAAAAGAGGAATAAAAAGCAACGCCAAAAAAGCGCGCTTAAGGGCAAGAGAAAAGAAATGCAAATTCGAATGCAACGGCCTAGCTCCTTTGGGTTCACATTGGACGGCAGCTTTCGCAGCCACCGCCCCTAAGAGAGCACTAATCGGGAATGACATCCCCCCAGAAGTTATCAAAGGCTTCATCATGCACAAACTTCACGTCGGCAATTTTACCTGGGCCATGGCACACCGCACATGACTCAATATTATTTGCAATGACCAGCGGCTCAGAACCCTCGCCACCAAAAATGCCGTTGTTGTCTGTCATGTGCTGCTGCGCGAGTGAACTATCATGGCAAGCGGAACATACCGACACCGTAGGCGACATTTTCCAATCGTCTGTTTGATCGGCTACCCGGGAAACAAAATCGGAACCATCGGCCGCCGCATTGGGATGCGTATTCACAGTACTACCAAGAATGCCGAAGAAAGATGGCATAAGCCAATCCGCACCGCCGTCGTCAGAGCGGTCATCCAACGTAAAGGTGTCGTCGAGGTGACAG
Source organism: Teredinibacter franksiae (assembly GCF_014218805.1). Lineage (NCBI taxonomy): Bacteria > Pseudomonadati > Pseudomonadota > Gammaproteobacteria > Cellvibrionales > Cellvibrionaceae > Teredinibacter > Teredinibacter franksiae. Next base: position 1,001,625 of record NZ_JACJUV010000001.1, read on the forward strand.
GTTTCACATTTACTTAAAACACCAGGGAAACGCACATGGCTGTAATCGTGTGCCGAGCCCCCATAACCGTATGCCACATAACCTTGCTCGCGGAAACCGTGGCCCTCCTCGCCGTCGTAAGTGGTTTTGGCCCCTGCGTGTATCGCGTGGATCATGTATTTAAAATCAACACTTTGTTCGGCCATACCATCAACGGTAGCCGTTACATCCACCAGCCCCGTGGTGGCATCTTTGGGGCGACGACCAATATCGGTTCCTGCCGGATTGTGGCAAAGAACACAGAGCTGGCCGTTATTGTTGCGATTATTACCGTGCAGGTTAAGCGCATCGTGGCAACGATCGCACTTAGTTGGCACATCCACCACGTGACGCCTTGGTTGTGGGCTGGTATCCGTTATAGCGAAATAGCTGACCTCACTATTCACCGGCACACGCACACTGAAGTTACCTTCCCCATCTTTACCAATGGGATGACCTTCTAAAGCAATGGCGCCCGACCCGCTAGCCGAAACGGGTACCACCACACCTTCTATCGCACCGTTCACGGTAAAAGTACCGTCGGCGTTATCGGTAACAGCGGTTGAGGTTCTTAAGTTTATCGAATCGGTACGTGATGGTCGCGAACCCATGCCGTCATGGTTTGTATAGTCGCCCGTACTCCATGCGACCAACATGTTGAATGATGCCCCGCCGGTAGTAAATTCCGGATCGGTGCCATCGGCACGCACGTTGTAAGCATTGCCGTACTGATGATTCTCGGCGCCACTCGGGTCAGTCACTGAAAAAGTAAGTGTTGGGCTGGTGTTAGGTGGGCAAACCGGTCCCATATCCACAGTGGTTCCACAAATAGAAAGAAAGTTAAATTGGAAGTAATCGCGCGCGACCTTATCGGGAATAGTATGCGACTCAGCCACACTGCCGGCGATGCGATCCGTATCGTGACAGGTCATACATTCGCTGTTGTCGGTAACCACACCACCGGTGTGACCGCCCTCGGTAACAGAACCATCAACGTTAAAGTCAATATCGTCATGACAGGAACCACAGGCCGACAGGCTCGGCTGCATCCAGGCATGGCCTTGGGGCGTTAATGGGTTGCTGCCATCATGGCACTTACTGCAGTTGCGGATGTCTTGTGGATATACCACATCGGAAAAGTCATCACCGCGAATAATCAAACTTCCGCCAGCCTTAACACTGGGCAAATTGGCGCCGGCATGAATACGGTGAATCATCGGCGACATATCAGCGCTGTAGTTATTGTCACCATTCCAAGTACCAGGGTTATGGCAAGTAACGCACAACTGCGCTTCAAAACGCGTACCGTGAACAGTAATTTTATCGTGACATTGATTGCAGTTCTCGGTGGAGATAATTTCACGCATATCCACTACATCGCCGCCCGCCGGTAAAAAATCGTGCACCATATTCACTAAAGGGATATCACGGTTACCCTGCTGAATACTCAGGCGGTGCGTTAACATGGGTTGATAACTGACATCCAACGGCGCACCGTCAAAATCGGTGCAAGGGTCTGGGCACTCAACAGTAGAAACATCGGTAGCGAAGGTATACGTGTAACGGCCATCACCGTGGTTTTCGAGCGTCCCCCAAGGGTAGCCGCTGCGGTTGCGCTCTTGGCGAGCCTGCATACCACCGGAACTGGCGCGCAAAATATAATTCTGCCATCGACTAGGTTCGCCGCTTAGCGCCGGCAACAGTTTAGAAAGATTAAAGCGTAGATCACTTTCACCAATGCCGGAAAAGCCCTCTCCCCGCTCGTTCGTCACTGAGAAATTCACCACCGGCGCACTCTCAATCACCACCCCACTCACAACGAACGACAGCTCATTGGCTTCAATAGTACCCACAGACTGCCCCGGCGGCCCCTCAGGACCCTCCGCCCCTTCTGGGCCCGCAGGCCCTTGCGCGCCAGTAGCACCATCGCTGCCGCCACCGCAACCGGCCATCAAAAGAACAAAGGAAATCGTAAAAAGGACAAAAGCTTGCTTACAGAAGTGTCCCGCCGAGTGTACCTGTTTCATGAAGCCTCCTGATGCCGAGTATCAGAGTGGTGAAACTTAACTCTAGTGATTAAACAACTGATTTGGGGCCTGAATAGGCCAAAATTGACTACAATTTGCATTTACAGGTTAATTATTAAACAGTTTAAATTGATTGTAGCGTAGACTGCGACAAAATGTCGCAGGTGTTGATCTGGAACAAACACAACAACTCATCCAATTAACAGGCCCAATAAAACCCGTTAATAATGATCATTCTGACAAGCAATAGAGAATTTTCGCCATGAATCTACAACCTACAGTTCTGGCTTTAATCACCCCCTTGCTAGTGGCCGTGATACCTGTAGCTTTCGCTGCCGATACAGCGGGCCTTATCGCCGATTGCGAGGCCTGTCACGGTAAGAACGGAGCTTCCACAGATCCAATGGTGCCCACCATTGCCGGTTACTCCGCTTACTACCTAGCGGAGTCCTTACTCATTTACAAAGAAAAAGCTCGCCCCTGCCCGCAAATTAAATATTTAACCGGTGCTAAAAAAGGAACCTCCACCACCATGTGTGAAGCCGTTGCCCACCTAAGCGAAGAACAATCAAACGCCATTGGGGAACACTACGCAGAAAAACCCTTCGTCCGCGCCAAGCAAGCGTTCGACCCAGCCCTAGCCAAAATTGGCTCAGGCCTGCACGAACTGCATTGCACAAAGTGTCATGAAGATGGCGGCAGCTCGCCAGATGATGATGCCGGCATACTCGCGGGCCAGTGGACGCCGTTCCTAGACGTTCAAATGACAGAGTACCTTGAAGGTAAGCGGCCCATGGACGAAAAAATGAAGCCGAAAATGGAAGTATTGAAGCCAGAAGACGTTAAGGCGCTGCTCCACTTCTACGCCAGCTTTCAGTAATTCAACTTCTCACCTAAAAAGCCGAGTAAGTGCAATGTCTGAACAACCACCGCGTAAATCACGATTATGGAAAAAGCCGAACCACTGGATTTGGCTGGGTATTCCCGCCGGTGGCTTTGCCATGCTCCTATTGGGTGCTATCGCGCTGGGCGGCTTTAACTATGTTATTCACGAAACCAGTAGCATGGAATTCTGTGTTTCCTGCCACGAAATGGAAACCAACATATTCCAGGCCTATAAAGAAACCCCGCATTACAACAACTCCAGTGGCATAAGAACGGGCTGCTCTGACTGCCATGTGCCCCAAGCCTGGGGCCCGAAAATTTTACGTAAAACCCATAAAGGTCTAGTCGAAATTCCAGCAAAAATTCTGGGCACCATTTCCACACCCGAAAAATTCGAAGCCAAACGCCTAGAAATGGCCGAACGTGTTTGGGCTGATATGGAAGCTACCGACTCTCGTGAATGTCGCAGCTGTCACTCCCTAGAAGCAATGGCCAATCAGGACCGGCGTACCGCCAAAAAACATAGCCTTGAAAGAAAAGCCGACAAAAACGAAACCTGTATCGACTGCCATAAAGGCATCGCGCACCAATTACCGAACGGCTACATCCCCTGATACGACCGTTAAACCGATGCGACAGGCCTATTCCAGTTTTGCTTGACCCAAAACAAATATTTTTGCCAAGGAACGATTCCCTATGGGCTACTTCAGGCCAATAATAAAGTAACCGTGAGAATAGGAGGATCGTTTTCCATGAACATCCAACACAGGTTTCTCGCCTTATTTTTTTTGCTTTCTCCTGCCATTGCTACCGCGCAAGATTCCGCGCTGCTTGATAACCCCATCGACCCAGAACTGTTAATTACTATCAACGATTGCGAATCTTGTCACGGCAAAAATGGGGTTTCAACAGATCCCACTACGCCCACCATTGCGGGTTACTCTGCGTTTTACATGGAAAACGCTTTGATACTGCTTCAAGCCCGCGGCCGTCCCTGCCCACCGGTAACCTACCCCCGTGGCCCAAAGGCGGGAAAGCAAACCACCATGTGCAAGGCTGTAGCGACACTAGATGACTATAGTCTGAGCGAGCTTTCCAGGTATTTTTCAGAAAAAACCTTTAAACCTGCCATCCAAACTTTCGACCCAAGCCAAGTGACAAAAGGAAAGTCCTTGCATGAGAAACATTGCCAGGATTGCCATGACGATGGCGCTACGGCGGGTACAGATTCCGGTTTTCTTGCTGGGCAATGGACACCGGTTTTACGCGCCCAGCTAAACGCCTTTGCCGCAGGAAAACGACCAATGGATGCCGATATGAAGATAAAAACAAATGGCCTAAAAGCAGAGGAAGTAACGGCGTTATTGCATTTTTATGCGAGCTTTCAGTAACATAAACTCAAATCCAGATTTCTACTATTTGACTCGTTATCTCGGGCCTTTAAAAGCCCGACGAGTTGATTAAGCCAGCATTTTTCATTGTATGTTGTAGATACTCGTTCTAAGCAAATGACAGCTTGTGGGGATAGCAAAATGGGGGGTTAACACCAACACCATTAATAGCCTTCTAACAATGTTTCTAACAAAAACCCACAATAACCCAATAATGCCGACGGGCCTGCCTTGCCTAAGACTCACACGCCCCTGGACGATAATGCTGAACATTTGTATCTGCACAGGCGCTACACCCATTTGCATAGGTCACGTCCTCCGTAGCTGGGCATGGCGTAGTCACACATTGCCTTTTGGTATCTCTAGTAGCGCACACTGGCACGTAATCTCTCGTACACCGTGGAGATCGCGGTTCGCGGCATTCAGTAACCGGTATTGCGTAGTTCTCATTAAGATCAGCCGAGGTCTCGATCTCGTCAGCACTACTTTTTATTGCGGAAGCGCACGCAGAAATAACAAGCGCAACACCAAACAATAGAATAAAGGTATAGACATACTGCATAGATAAACTCCCCTTAACGTAAGGCCTTCGAAATAAATAAACCCACAAATTCGGTAGCAAATAAAAATCAGGTTTTAACCCGTTATTGGCTTTCAGGCACTTCCTATTGGTTTCTAGGGCAAATAAGTAGACAGACAACCCTAGAAAGCTAGAATAGTACACAGATTAAAGATACCTACATTCATGAAGAAGGTCATCTTGAAAAAGCGTTATATTTCGGTAAATCACTTCGCTTAGTACAGCATTCTGCTGTCGTGTCTGCTGTAGCCGTAAATAGCCTATACGCAAGCACCTGAAATAAATGACCTGATGGGCCTATCACTCAAAGATTTAATGTCAATAAAAGTAGAGGTTGCCTCAAGGCATAAAGAACAAGCTAGACTTACCCCCTCCTCCGTCACTATTTTTTTACGTCACCAGATATTAGAAATGGAGGTTCGCAGCGTAGAGGAATTATTGAATTTCGTGCCTGGCTTTCAAACCTCCCGCGTCACCTTCCTTAATCAAGGCTATAGAGTAGTCGCCCGCGGCCTCGTCACTGGGCAACCATCGTATTCAGTACTTTTTTTGATGGACGGTCAGCGTATGAACTCAGATATGTCTGGTGGAGCCATGTTTGATAACCGATTTATCACAACAGCAAATGTTGACCGCGTGGAAGTCATCCTAGGCCCCGGCTCCGCCATGTATGGCTCCAGTGCATTCTCTGGCGTAGTCAACATCATCACCACAAAAGACACCAATGAGGCCTATGTCGCGGCAGACGACTATGGCAGCCGAGAGCTCTACACCAATGGTTCAGTACACAATAATCATTGAAAAGCCTCAGGTTTCACCCGATTATAGAAGGGTGACGGTGTTCACTATGGCGCCGATTTGACCTCCCAAATAGACCTTTCAACCACATCCACCCAAGACCCAAATCAGGGTGTAGACGGTAAGGCCACTATTTCTTTTCTCAGATTAATTACACGGCACATTGGGCATGCGCCTCGATAAACCCACGGGTATCGGCGCAGATTTCAATCCACGTACCGCACTTATTTTTACTCCGTCACCCACACGAAGCTTTAAACTAATGTACGGAGAAGCCTTTCGTGCCCCCAACCGCTTGCAAACCGATGATGTGTATATTGGCAACCCAGCCATCAAATCAGAAAAAATCCGCACACTGGAAACAGCTTGGCTACAAAATTGGGCTGAACAGCTCAACAAAAATATAAGCCTACAAAGCGCCGTAACACTGTTTGTAAGTAAGCATAAGAACCGTATCAGCCTAAAACCTGGCGGAGGCCCTTTTGGACTAACTCTCAATAACGAAACAGATACCCTTACAACCTCTGGGTTGGAGATGGAGATGTCGGCCAGAATGGGTTCTTTCACCCGCCTACGCATGGCCTATACCTATTTACCCCAAACAGAAAAGAACCACAATCGTTTTCAACTGACACACTCTCGCTCATTGCCAGCTACAACCGAACGGAATGGGGTGCAAACCTCAATACTCAGTTTCACAGCAACACACAACAAGTTATCGTTACGCGAACCAACCCCTCGCTAAAAACACTAGAGGCGTATTGGCTATTAAATGCATCGTTTTACAAGGCAAATTACGACAATACCAAATTTATAGCCCGCGCCTATAATCTTACCGATGCTACTTATTATTCACCGAGCATGAACCGACGGATGGTGACTGGATTAGAAAATAGAGGCCGTATGTTTACCTTTGGTGTAGAGGTAGCATTTTGAGCATTGCTCAATAGGCTATGCGCAAAGGCTTGTGTTACTCACCGCACTAGCGGATTTATGTAAAACCCTGCGCTAAAGAAATAACGCTAAAAAACCTTGCCACCCTCCATTCGCTATTTTTCGCCATTAGGCGAAAGTACAGCGCTAGCCACGAAAGCCTTCCATGCGTATAAATCACACATAAAAAAAGGAGCACCCAAAAGGTACTCCTTATATCTGCCGTATTGTACGGTTCATTCAAACACCCAAACACTTATCGAGCCTGAGCGCTCGAATACAGTGTAAACGAATACCTTAGTCCACTTCTTCTGGCATAAACGCCCTATCCATGCCGCTCAACGCCGTATCCGAATATCGCTTGGCAACCGCGCCATATACCTGAGGCTCCACTATTAAACCTTGGTAAAGATAGTTTGGGTATCCCTTCTTCACAAACAATGTAAATTCGTCCTCATCGCCAAGCTGAATGTTAAAATCGGCTTTAACAACCCGAATAAAGAGAAAACCATCACCTTGCTCCTGTTTAAATTCATTAAGGTAGGCAGCCCAATCAGCATAGGCCTCGGTAGCCGAAATATCTTCGCTATAGGAAAATAGCACAATAGGTTTACCCAAGTCATAACGCTGTTGTAATTCCGGAGAACCAAATATACTAGCGTTAATGTTTGCACTGCTGGGCTCATGAACACTACAACCACTCACAGTAACAGCTAGAAAAATCAGTAAACCAAGGCTGGAGAGAAACTGCTTAGGAAACATTTAACTCGCCTCCTTGGGGATTTCCTGATTTTCAGACACCATTCGTTGATTCAGGAAAAATTTTGCATCATAGGGAAAGGTTGCCGAGTCTAGTTTTGAATCAAAATGAGGCGTATCCACCTTCGTAAAATCACCGCCCCAACGATACCCGGCATCTTTCAGAGCTTTTACAATATCTTTCGCGTTTTGCGTTTGTTTCTTATTTTTAAAGTTAGTGCTGTTATTCCAGCTATCGCCATCAACAATATTACAATCTAACGCATGACCGATAAGGTGCTGCGATTTACTCGCCGGTGGTACTACCGCGCCACTGACTTTCACACCATGTTCCCGAAACACTTGATTAATTTTTATCGTCACTTTCTTTTCTTTGGCTTTTTCATTCAACTTAGTCAACAGCGCCTTTGCGCCACTAGACATCACCAGTTCGCCAGCCTGAACCTTAGTAGAACCCGTTTTTTTAAAGCTCGGTCCAGCTTCAATATTGGAAAGACCAGAGAAAGGGACACGAACTAAATCGCCAGTCACTTTTTTACTGTCTTTAACCCATACAGCAAGTTCATCGTAGGTGCTTTTGTCCAATTTTCCACTGGTTAAAATATTGGATGTTTTTAAGCGAGTAGCTCGGGCTTTAGCCTTAATACAAACCGTCATATTGGCACACACCCACTGAAATATTTTTAAAGATTTTTCCGTTTGCGGGCCAAATATACCGTTCTCTGCTGTGGTGAAAGTACCTACCGATTTAAGGTTTTTCTGTAATTCGGTAACAGTATACGCGGGTGTTTCTGCGAGCACCTTACCACCCCACTTTTTACCGGTATCGGTATCCCCATTCTTAAGTTCAATATGCGTATCCATAAGCTGCTCACTAAAATGTTCGTTTATTTGGATTCATTTTGCTAACCAACTGTTCCAGCTTTACACTAAGTATCTTTGGTTTATCTCAGTCATTCTGCGTTTTACGTAAAATATCCTATTATTCGCCTAACGTCCCCACTCAATGCTCGCCATTTCAACATAAATTAAGACGTCCTCCATGGCACGGAAAACAATAAAGGGTAACGCCCCAAAAAGCGTTTTATAAATACAACGACTAATTGTTTTACTGGTCTGTATTCTAGCTATTTCTAATGAGGTTATTGTCGTTTACCTTAGACCAAAGGGCCTCCCCTGCGAAGGCCCCTTTTTGGTAAAAGCTAAATACCCCTTAAAGCGCTAAGCTGTTGATGTATTCTTCTACATTTACCCAGCCATCACCATCAATATCCTGCATGGCATCAGCTGCACTGTTAGGATTTAAACCGTTTTGCTGTTCCCAGCTATCGGGCATACCATCGCGATCGGTATCAGTGGGAGCGGTACCACCACGAATAATACCCACCACATTCGGTAGGCCAAGACTCGTTTCGTCACTAATTGTTTTACCCGCTGTACCCCAGCTTTGCAGTTCATTCATTAAAAATTGGTCCACCGCATCGCGGCTTTTAGACGCACCGGCATTCGCAATCACATAGTCCAACGCCGCTTGAGCACCAAGTGTTGGCACTTCAGGGTAGTCGATAGGCGGGGAATCGTACCAAGTAACACTGCCATAACCACTTTGGTCCAACAAAAACGGGTTTAAGCTGCCGTTTTTGTCTGGGTCATACCAGTTATCCTTGGCGTACAAGTGGTACACAGCACTGCCACTTTTCATTACTGCACCGCTGGTTTCGGGGCCGGAGATAAACATATTACCCACTAAGGCACCATTGTAACGCGCACCGGAATCTGCCGCCGAATCACCCAGAATGTAACCTGCGACCCCCCAGTGATACACCACATTATTCACAAACTGTAAAACGCCGCGTGCCTTGGGGTTTCGCGTATGGTTATCGATGTAAAGCGATCGTAATATTGAGGCACCACCCCCTTGCACAGTCATTAATCCGCCCGTGGAATGGGTTTGCAAACCTTGCGCAACAATGGAATTCTGGAAGGTGAAATTGGAAATGGTATAACCGCTATCCGGACTAACGTCGAGGGTGCCATCACGTCCCCAGCTTAACGAACAATGGTCGAAGATTATGTCGTTACCACGAGCGATAGAAACAGCATCTTTATCATTGGTGCCAATTTTACCCATGCGGAAGCGGATGTAACGGACGATAGTGTTAGAGGCATTGGTAAACGCCGCACCATTTCCATAAATGCTAATACCATCGCCTGGCGCGGTTTGACCGGCAATGGTTTGGTTGCGTAAAAACACCAAACGATCCGTAATTTTTATCACACCACCCACATCAAACACCACTATTCGATTAGGCTGACTGATCGCTTCGCGAAGAGAGCCCGCACCATTATCGTTTAAGTTAGTAACGTGAACCACTTCTCCGCCACGTCCACCGACGGCGAATCGACCAAAGCCCATTGCACCAGGGAACGCTAAGGTCGAACCGTCTGGAGTAACCGACGCCGCGCAGGATATAGGCGACACATTAAAACCCGTGACCGTTATAGCGTCGATATTGGGCAAGCCGCTAGAGGTATCGGCCACCAACGTTACGGTATTGGCCCCGGCTTGCAAATATGTACTAACTTCAACGGATTGCCACGCAGCCCAACCGCCGGTTGCAGGTAAATCAACGCTGTAACTTCCATCGGCGCCGCCATTTATAAACAAAGTGCCTGATCGTGATGCGCTACCGCCATTGGCGAATCGGATACTTATCGTTGCACTACCGTACACACTGGCATCCACTTGCCATTCTATTGATGCACCGTCTACGTTTTCCGTATTGGCATAACCGTTCCCCGTAAACCCTGCATGAGCAGATTCAACAGCCACAGACGTATTTAAGCAATACCCTGCGTCTTCTTCTTCAATCACAATAGTGTTTTGATTGGGTTCTGATGTTGGAGTCGGAGTCGGAGTCGGAGTCGGAGTCGGAGTCGGAGTCGGAGTCGGAGTCGGAGTCGGAGTCGGAGTCGGAGTCGGAGTCGGAGTAACTACTGGGGTTGGTGTAGACGTCGGGGTAGGTGTTGGCTCAAGGCTAGAATCGCACAAGGTACCCATTACAGTAGGAACTTCAGTTCCAGCGCCGGTACCCTGAAAACCAAATTCGGCCGTTTGCCCAGGCTGGATTGAGGAATTCCAATTTAAACCCGTCGCGGTATAAGGATTAGAACCTGAAAAATTCGCGTTCCACACACTAGAGACACGATTGTCACCACTGTATTGCCAATCCACTTCCCAGCTGTCAACGGCATTTTCGCTATTGTTCGTAATGCGGATACTTGCGACAAAACCAGAGCCCCATTGATTGCTAATAACGTATTCACAATTTGCCCAGATTTGTCCAGAACATAGCGCCCAGGAGAAAGCGAGTAAAACACGCGTTAAATTTCGAGTAAAAACCCGGTTAACACCACGATAACTGTAATGAAGGAGCATTAGAAAACCTCTTATACATGATTAATTATTATTGGTTATAGTATTGATTATAGGACTCTAAATTTGGAAAAACTACACGCTAGGCTTCTAGACCTCAACCCTCGAATGCTACAGGTAACAATGACTCTAAAACCTCTACCAGCAGACATTTTTGCATATAAGCGGAGGCAATAACCAAGACAGATCAAGGGAACCTCAAAATTGGCGCCAAAAAAGGCCGATCCAAAAAACAAGCTTCCTGCGTCACTCTAACGACAGGAAATAGCAAAGAATTACTCAGCGCTTACCGTTCAGCCTACACAATTAAAAACCCAAGTGTAATCGACAAAACTCTAGCACACGGGTGAAAAACAGACTTCAAATGCTTCCATAAAAAATGAAGTGTGAAGAGCGCTAAATTAGCATAAAGACTTACCAAAGCCTCGCACCCCCCAACCACAAACATTCTTATATTGTCGTGATTAAATCTAAGCAGGAACCACAACACTATACGTTTTTGGCGCAGAATTTTTATAGTAAGTGGCTATCAACAATGAAATTACTGGAAATCATTCATAAGAAAAACACCGTTACTTTACAAAAAACAGTCCGAGTCCATGCAATTCAATTTTCAAATTTTTATACTTGAATAAACCTATAGTACTCACTGAAGCCAGTGAGTATATTCGTAGTGGCAATAGATGAAAGAATTAACCCCATCACTCGACTTATCACACTAGCACCACTACTGCCAATAAATCGGGTAATAAAGCCAGAAAGCAACATCAACACATAAACAAGCGCTAATACAGATAGCATAATTAATGCTGTTTGTACTTGCTCTAAAATACTGAATATAGCATTTTCTGTTAACAGCACTGCAGCCAACATCGCCCCTGGCCCCGCAATTGAGGGTACAGCAAGTGGGAAAATGGCTGTTTCTTTATGAGATTTTTCTAAAAGCTTTATCTCTTCTTCAGGTTTACTATCGCCAAATATCATATTCAGCGCGAACAGAAACAAAACAATTCCTCCAGATATTTGAAATGCAGGAAGAGGAATGGATAAAGCCTTTAGCAGCACCTCTCCAATGACGACAAAAAACAACAATACACATGCCGACACAAGCGTTGCAAGCAAGGCTATACGGCGCTGGGTTTTTGGGTCATATTTACCTGTTACAGCTATGAACACCGGCACTGTACCAACCGGGTCTATAACGGCAAAAAATGTTATGAAAACAGCTAAATAGTCTATCACTTAGTTTCTATTCCGAAATTAGGTAGAGGGAGCAGCCTTCATTGGATTTCGATCTCCTCGAACACCCACTTGAAAGCGCCGTGCCGTAAGGATTACAACGCTAAGCCCATAATTAAGGCTCAATCTGTCATTTTCTCATAGGACACAAATGCGAATTCTGTACTGTCTGGCGACCAAGAAGGAACATTAATAGTGCCTTGCCCGCCATAAAAGACCCCAGTTAGATCTCTCAATTTATGAGATTCGATATGAAGTAACATCAGCTTTACCTCTTGCCCAAAGGGATGATCTTGCCCCATATCATTTAGATAGCGTAGAAATACAAGATACTTTCCATCTGGGGATGGGTGCGGGAACCAGTCTGAATGAGGTGAATGTAAAAGCTGCGTTTGCTCCTTCCCGTTTTCAAGCATTCGCCAAATTTGCATTTTTTCGGCTCTATATGAATTGTAATAAATATACTTTCCGCAAGGGGAATAGTCTGGCCCATCGTCCAAGCCGTCAGTAAAAGTTAATTGGGTTTCATTACCCCCATCAACATCAACGCTATAAATATTATAGTGCCGACTGTGCTTTCTTCCCGCAACGTAAACCAACCTCTTATTATCGGGAGACCAACCATGCCAATAGGAAGGCCCGAGCGTTGTAATGCGCCTGGGTTCACCACCGCCAATAGGCATTATGTAAATGATTGAATCGCCATTATCATTTTCTGAATGATGGCTTATGGCTATTTCATCGCCACCTGGTGAAATGCCGTGGTCATTGTTATTTTTGTTTGCGTTGCCAGAAAATAGAGCTTCAGGCTGGCCACCAGCAACGGGGATCTTGTGCAGCAACCCATCTTGATTAAAAACTAAAAACTTTCCATCGCGACTCCAATTTGGCGCTTCAAACAAACATGTACGGCTATACACCTCTTGGCGTACACCCGTTTCAATGTTGATGATTTCGAGTCTGCTAACAATAGGGAAGTCGGGCATGAATGTACTCTACGTTGAAAACAATATTCGGCGCACATCAAATACTGAACCTTACTGACTGCTTTGATATGGGTCGCGTTAACCCTGTGAATGCATAAACAGTAAGAAAACCCACGCCCAACACCTATAAATGGAGCTTGAAAGGCTGGTTTCGTGATGTATTCTGGATTTCACTCTGGGTGAGTTCCAGAGCACATAAAATCCATAAATAAATAAAAAAACGGCTCAAGTTTTTGTTACTATTTTTTCACCACAAAAAAAAGAATAAAAACAAGAGCCGTTTCGATATGAAGTATAGCAAGACCGAGATTAACAGTAAAACCCACGCCGTCCCTGACGTCCGTTTTGACGACCAGAAACTCACGTCGTTTGGGGGTTTGGTCATATTTCAGTTGATGCTAAAATCGCTTAACTTAAAACATCGTTTAAGGCAATGCTTAGAGCGCGGCCAACCGAATCAGACATACGGGCAAGCGACATTAGTTATACTCCTTATTGTCCATATCACCCTAGGTTATCGTAAGTTAAGTGATATAAAGTTCTACCAGCATGATCCTATAGTAAAACACCTGCATGGGCTCAACAGTCTGCCTAATGACTCAACGCTTAGCCGTCGACTGAACGCCGTTACAGGTCAGCATATTGAAAAAGTCTCACTTTTATCTCAGCAATTGGTCGTGGATCGCTGCGTCGAAGAAAAATTCTCTCGCATTACCCTGGACTTTGATGGATCTGTAATATCAAGTAAACGCTACGCAGAAGGCACCGCCGTTGGGTACAACAAAAAACACAGGGGTGAGCGAAGCTACTATCCTTTGTTCTGTACAATCGCACAAACAGGACAAGTCTTTGACGTATTACACCGCTCTGGAAATGTTCATGATTCAAATGGCGCCCATAAATTCATTCTCGCCAATATCCGTAGAATAAGGCATTTTATGCCCAAAATTGCGATTGAAGTAAGAATGGATAGCGCCTTCTTTAGCGATGAAATCATTAGCTTACTGAGTCAGCAGAAAGTCGAATTCACCATCAGCGTACCCTTTGAGCGGCACCTAAAGCTTAAAAACATTTTGGAGAAAGAAGAGGGTTGGTCCAAAATAGACAGTACGTATAGCACGACGGAAATTGACTGGAAACCCAAATCCTGGTCTAAGTCATTTCGCATGATTGGCGTTCAAAGAAAAGTCTTTATTCAACACAAAGGTGTTGTTCAGCTCGATCTATTTATACCCTATAAAACTGGGGTTGATTATACCGTCATTGTCACTAACTCCACGAGAAGTGCTAAAAAGGTGATGGAATGTCATCAAGGGCGCGGTTCTCAGGAAGGTTTGTTTGCGGAATTAAAGTCGCAGGCTCAAATGGACTACATTCCCGTTAAAACAAAATTCGGAAATAATATGTATTTGCTTTGTGCCGTCATGGCACATAACCTGAATCGTGAGCTGCAAATGAAAACCCATGATAAATCGCGTAAGGCGAACGCAAAACGCGCGGCTTTCTGGGTATTCGAATCTTTGAGTCGAGTAAGAAATACCCTTTTTATTCACGCGGGAAGATTGATTCGTCCAAATGGCCAGTTAGTGCTTAGCATGAACTCAAATGACACACTAAAAAATGATATGGACAAGTATTTCGCGTGCCTAAGTTAGTCAGATTTATGCATAATTAGGGTTAAATATCGGGCGCCCCGTGGTTGTATCCAACTTTTAAGGTAAACGCCCAAATATTAATGTAGGCTAGAGTATATAACACAACCAATGAAGTGAGGAAAAAACCTTCCCGAGGCAGCCTCTCCTACGCGAGGCGGTTTACCTCTTTTTCTTGCGCTCCATAACTTGGTGAAAAAGCAGCCCACCCTTTACGCCATGTTTTACGCTCAAAACACATAAACAACACCTAGTTCCCGAAAAGAAATAAGCTAGCCACCTGCAGGCTGGTAACTTTGGAACTCGCGAATGAACGCATCTCTCTTCAAGCCAGCTAAGCGACTTAGATCGAATTCCATTCGCAACAAAATATTCTGAAAATCTTTATCTTCAACGCCTTTATGGGCGTTAATGATTTCTTTTGCTAGACCTTCCAAATCTGCCGTGACAACAACACCATTATCAGCATCGGACATTATGGTGCTTATACTGGCCTGCAACGGTCCTATAATAGCGGCATATTTTGATAATGATTTTATATCCATCCTAGCAAACTGGGAGAACACATACATATAGCTCACATATTCTTTCCCTGCTTTTGAGTTTGTAAGGAATTCATCCCTAAACGAATGAATGGAGCGAAAATCAATTGGTGCCGCCAAACTAAATCCAAGCGCTTGACTTAAGGCCGGTAATTGAGCAGCCGTACACCCACCACCGCCGCCACCCCCATCACCAATTTGACACATGTGCCCTCCTATTGGGTCAGACACACAACTGCCATTTCCGCCCGGAGGACACAACACCACATTACCACAGCTACCCGTGCCAGGATTATCATCGGCACGAAGAGCGCTGTACAATGCAGCACCGTACAAACCTACTGTTTTCGAGCCTTTGCTACGCGATTGGTCCATTAGTAATACTTTCATTAACTCTTTATTAGGCGATTTACTAAACGCTAAAGTTTTAAACAGCTCTGAGCTAAATTCAAAAATTCCGGATTCTTTTGGCAATGAGGAGCCCTTAATAGCGGCAAAATGCAACATACGGATTTCGTCCATATTTAAGAGCCCATCAAGCTTACGCGACAATGACAACACCTCCCGAAATGTATTATCCGATTGCCTTTCATAATAGAAGTGCTTAATGCCATCCCTACCGGCCCCAACAATACTAAAAGCATGCGTATTTAATTTCGAAATATCTACTTCAACACCGCTTGATTTTGTTGTGTAGATATATGCGAATAGCGTTTTATTGTCGCTAGCGGCCTCTTTTTGTGGTGGCAGCAATATTGTTGATATCTGATCCATTACCTGCATCGACAGTGAGTCAACGACTACATAGCTCAACTTACGTAATCCAGTAACCTCTAGAAATCGTTCATCATGTCCAGAAACCTTTGGTACGCTCTTAGTCTCAATTTTTTGATTAAAAATGCTGATGCTTGCCGGCCCCGACTCATCGCAAGCAGTACTCAACCCAACAATAGATAAATAAAATATCGCAAATACGAATTTCCGGCGTACACTTTCCATTTTATAGCCTCAAAAATTGTCCATACCATTATAGATAGAATCATAGATACTCAAGAAATACAGAATAGCCCTTGACTCACGAACACCTTCCGCATAATTATTAGTCGCAGTTTTTCCGCACGGCGGAATGCATAAAACAAGCGGCACAGCAAAGATTTTGTGCTGCAAATCATTATGGAGCGACAAGCTAAAACACACCATAACCACGCCATTTATTTACACCGTTAGTGGAAACAGATGCAAACTAACGAAACAATGGGCAGTCGCCTATCTTAAGGCTAGCAACCACAATAGAATGTGTATTTTACCACCACCTACGAAATGCTTGTTTATCGCAAGCAAGCCATGGATACCCCCCCAACTATTACTACTCAATGTCGATTGCTTGCTGTGCCCTGCAGTCGTGCCCCCCCCTCGTAGCGCAGGCCCTGGACTTCTCTGTGGTTTTGCCCGCCCTTACAGACCAACACTATAAGTAACGACGCCAATGGGTAGCAGATCGTATTTTTCTTTTAGGGAGAAGTGCTCTCTGTTGATAGAGGCACCTAAGCAGCGACAAGCAATCACCACCATGTGGTGTAACACATCAACATGGATGGAGCACACAGCATGACTGGAGCGCAGAGTTTAGGGCCACAGCCTTAACCAGAACCTTGCAAGTTGAGCTGGCGGATGAATGGTCACCTTTAAAGAAAACGGCTCCACTGGAGCCTTAGTGGACCAATATTGGGCACTAAAGATAATGTGCAAAAATGCCCGTAGGACATGCACAAAAAAACTACTTTGTAGCAAAGGGAACGAACTGAAAGGAATGAAAACTAGCACGCCAAGCTTAAGGCTCACCCACCGTGACCCACTGGATTAATTCGCTAGAATTCATCAGAGCGAACTGCCTTTTAATCAGCCTCCCAGATGGATCGAAGAGTAAAAGCTCGGCAGGGCTGGCTCGGTGGTCAGCGATAAGCTGGTCTCCCTCTGGGGTGCTAATTTTGGCGATGAGAAAGAAAACTTGATCACTAAGCTGATCACGAGCCTTATTCATTTGCTCAGTCTGGCTTATGCTAACGCCAAGATTTGGATCATAGATAAACACCAGAGTCGGCAAGCCGGTGCCTATTTGCTCGTGGGTCATCTTAAAACCTTTAGGTATCGACATTACTGCAATCCCTAGAAGTATCAATACAAATATGATGACACCAATAGAAACCCAAGGAATTCGGCGAGTGGTGTTAAAATTATGTTTCCCGTTGATAACAAAATCCTCTCTTATTTATTGAAGCTAGTCACGGCAGGAACTTCATACACACAAACCCCCTCATACAGATCCGGACGTGCGGTTTTCCCGCATCCGGCTCCTCTGTTGTACTCGCTCTCGCAGTGCACAACATCCTTCAACTACCGCTATACCTTCATTTGTCTTGTCCCAGCGTTTTGTCAGGTGCTGCTATTTTGGGCTAGCACTCTACGATACTAATTTACGCTGACAATTTGGTAACATTTCAGCTATAAATAGACCACTCACACCCTCAATTGAATACGAAATGGAAACATCCCGCGTCCCATTACTAATTGAATATTCGGCAACCTCAAAATACGATAAAACCCTTAACCAATATGACATCCTCGGTGTTTTTCGGTGACGTTGCGCTGGCGTCACAAAGCGGAGTTTGCTATGCCGGTGTTCATTGTTATACCAGCGACTGAAATTCTGCACCCAGTCGCGTGCATCCGATAAACTGGAAAAACCCGAGGAAGGCCATTCCGGTCGATATTTTAAGGTCCGAAACAGCGACTAAGAGAACGGATTGTCGTTGCTCACTCTGGGGAAGACTATAAGACGATAATACGCCGAGCTCTTCCATCCTTGCTTTTATCGTTTGGGCTTATATCGTTTGGAGTTTCATCAACACTTGTGGGTACTCACACTAACATTTGAATCCGGGTAAAAACCACTGAGCACTACAACAGCATAAAGAACCTCAAGGAATGAACCATGCGCCGCCCAAGGAAGCAACAAATAGCCCTAGAAGCCACACCCTACTATCATTCGTCTTTGGCGTCCTGTAGTCGTGCACCTCTCGCTGCGTGCGCCGCGCCTTTCTCTGTGGCCTTGATGCGTTAACCGGTAAATATCACGAATACCGCCGCCAATGAGTTGAATACCATATTCAGCTCTTAGGAGAAGTCTTCTGTATCGATGTCTGTGCCTATGCCGTAATGAGCAACCACCACCATCTGGTATTACACATCAATATGGCAGAAGCCCACAGCTTAACTGACCTAGCGGTATGCGAACGGTGACACAAGAGATATTTCCAACTACTCGAATGCATTTCTCTTAGTATGGCTGTCTTAATTTTTCTCAGGATAATTGACCAAAAAATAGTGTGATCTTGGTAACAATATATCTGTGCATAGGTCGGATAATTCTTATCTCATTAGGATCGCGGCAATATATATTAGGATGCAGTGACAAACAGAAAAAATACCCCTAATAAATTCGTAAAAAATACTATATGGTGACCACGTGTTTTTTACAGATGAAGCAGACTAATTTTTATTGAATTATATGAACGTGCATACAGCACTATTTTTTATAGCGTATTAAGCATGTGGCACACATCGTTTTAGCCTAAAAAAGTAAGTATATTATTCTGGTTTCTATTTAAACGTATATTACCTGTTCTTTCTCATCTGTAAATATTCTTGATATGAATTTAAAACCGTTACCGAAGAGCCATCTAAACAGTATTAATAGCCTTTAGTGCACCGCTATTACTTGTTTCTAATGGGTATGGTCTAGTCATAATAAATAAACCAATTTAACCAAGATCACTTAGTAAGAAATGGCCGCCTAAGCAGTACTGTGATTCCCTAAGCACAGGAATGAGATTAAGGAATCACAAATAAAAATCATTGCTTTCAGATTTTAAAAAAACCTAATGTAAAACTCTAAAAATGCATTGGTGGTAAATAGTAAACACACAGAAAGCGTTCATTCTTTCGCTCTATCGTAAATCCAAAAACAATAAATTTAGGAACCTTATATGTCCTCAAAAATAATACTCTCCCTTGGTGTTGCGGCGTTACTGGCATTACCGCCAGCAGCAAGCGCCCTAGATTGTACAGGTGTAAATGATTACCCTAACTGGCCAGCAAAGGACTGGGCTGGAGGTGATTACAACCACGCGAATGCCGGTGACAGCTTGGCATATCAAAACAAACTGTACACGGCAAACTGGTACACCAACACTGTTCCTGGAAGTGATTCTTCATGGACACTGTTAGGCGATTGCGGCGACACCCCGCCAAGCTCCTCCAGTTCAAGCTCGTCTTCCAGCAGCTCTAGTTCAAGCAGCTCTAGCTCAAGTAGCTCTAGCTCAAGTAGCTCTAGCTCAAGTAGCTCAAACTCGTCTTCTAGCAGTTCCAGTTCCAGTTCCAGTTCCAGCAGCTCTAGTTCGTCGTCAAGCAGTTCGAGCTCAACCGGCGAAAACGAAATCACTATTCAAGAAGGCGCGCAGGGTTTCTGTCTTGTTGACGGCTCAGTTGACAATAACAACAGCGGGTTTACCGGTATCGGCTTCGCCAATACCGATAATGCCAGTAACAACGGTGTTGAATGGAGCGTAAATGTTCCCTACACCGGCAACTATATTTTGGAGTGGCGTTACGCTAACGGTTCCTCTACTAACCGTACTGCCGATATCCGTGTAAACGGAATCACTGAAAATGTTGACTTCGACGGCACAGGTTCCTGGGCCAGCTGGACAACGGTGCAAACAAATATCGCCTTAAACGGCGGCACCAATAAACTTAGATTAGTGGCTACCAACGCATCGGGCTTATCGAATATTGATTACCTGAAAGTTGTTGGTGAGAGCCCTCGTGCCGGTGACTGTAACGGCGGTTCGAGCAGTAGCTCAAGCAGTAGTTCAAGTAGCAGCTCAAGTAGTAGCTCATCAAGTTCTAGCAGCACGTCTTCATCATCTTCCAGCACTAACGGGCCGTTGGCCGCCTTCCCCGGCGCAGAAGGCTACGGCAAAAACACGACAGGTGGACGCGGTGGTGACGTATACATAGTCACCAACCTAAATGCTTCTGGGTCGGGAAGCCTAGGGGATGCGCTATCAAAAGGTGGGCGCACCGTTGTTTTCGCTGTCTCGGGAACCATCACGGGCCGTTTCAACGTGCCGAATAACACCACTATCGCCGGTCAAACCGCGCCGGGTGATGGCATCACCATCTTCGGTCAAATGACCCATGGCAGTAACGTCATAGTTCGTTATATACGCGTGCGTTTCGATGGCCGCGGTGATGAAGATGCTTTCGGTAAGCGTTATCAGAACAACGTAATGATTGACCACGTTTCGGCCAGCTGGAGCCGTGACGAAGTCATGTCGATTTACCATGGCGAAAACGTCACTATTCAGTGGTCAATGATTTCAGAGGCCTGCCCGAATGAAGGAACAGACAGTCACCGTTTCGGCGCTATCTGGGGGAATGATTACAGCACCTATCACCACAACCTAATTGCCCACAACGAAAGCCGCAACCCTCGCTGGGCATCCGGTGGAGGCCACAACGACTACCGCAATAACGTGCTTTACAACTGGGGTTACGCAAGCTCCTACGGTGGTGAGCGCCAGCAGGTGGGCAACGCCAACTTTACCGGCGTTTGGGTAAACATGATTAACAACTACTACAAGCCTGGGCCAGGAACAGAGGGTGGTGTTAAAGGCGTTATCGTGCAGCCACAATCCCGCAGTGCAGGTGATATCGGTAACTTTCACGTTTCAGGTAACATTATCGAAGGCAATTCATCTGTTAACAGTGACAATTGGAAAGGCGTTGCTGGCAGCGAGTACGTCAAGATGAACTCCCCCTGGAATGCCATGGCCATCAACAATCAACAATCAGCTCAAGATGCTTACGCAGCAGTGCTCGCCGACGTTGGCGCTAGCATAAAACGTGATGACGTTGATAAACGGATTATTTCTGACGTGCGCAACGGCACGGCAACTCTGGGCCAAAATGGTTATATTAGCTGCCCGGCGGAAACAAGCTTACCGCAACTGAACAGCGCACCAGCACCCGCTGATAGCGATCGCGACGGCATGCCAGATAACTGGGAACGTGCAAACGGCCTGAATCCAAATAATGCCAGTGATCGAAATAACAAAGACTCAGTGGGCTATACCATGCTGGAAAACTACCTAAACAGCATTGATACGATTTGATATAAAGCATCGAGAAACTAAGACCTATTTAGGAAAGTAAAAGCTTGGATTTTGTCAGCTTGAGCGGAGAACCTTTAACAGGTCTTTGTATGCACTAAGCAAAACATGTTGCGTGCATCACTCTCTAGGCAATCAAATAGAGTATATAACTCTATTTGATTGCCTTTTTTATATTCAAAAGAATTTAAAAGGCTTTTTTTTATTCTCAACTCAAACATAGCGGCTCGAACGAACCTTCTAACCATAAAAAGGGTTAGCATAACTGCGCTACCTTCTCGGCGTTAATCGCAATTCTAGGGGCGATTATTTTCAACTATTTGTCACTTTTACGCACGGTGATCGGCCCAAGCTTCGCCCATCTCATAATCGCTAATTGGTGTTTATTCGAGAGTAATGCACATAAAGCAGCTACCACCCCAACAGCACATTCGAAAAACCTCATCCATTTTCGATATTTATTGGCCCGCGCGCCAGACAACTCAGTGTATTCATGCACACCCTGCACACTGCTTAGCGTTCATCTTATCGTCCACACACGCATCTCAAAATAATTCAATCTAAAACCTCATAATATAAATATTCCCATGCCAACTGTACGCTATACATTGGCGGGTATGAATAATCTTCCACCTCTACAACAATATAATCTGGAACTTCAAATTCGCGGTGATGAAATAACGCCACCCAATCAATCACTCCGCTCGCACCCAACTCCTTATAATCCTTAATGTGCCAGCTTAAAAAACGATTTTGGTTTTTCCCAAAATAATCTACGGGTTTCACTCCTGCAACCTCCATCCGATAAATATCGGCTTGAAAGTAAACGTATTCAGGATTGGTATTTTCCAATAAATAATCATAAATACGAACACCTTCGACCAGACTAAATTCATCTGCATAATTACGGAAGGCGAAGGTAATGCCTTTTTCTCGGCACAACTTCCCTATAGCATTATAGTAGTCACTTAATCGTTTCAAATCTGCTTTAGTTTTTACAAGCTTGAGTTGATGATTAGAAGTTGTCAAATATTTTACTCCTGCCTCCACATGGTCATCTACCGTCTTTGACCACCATGTTATTGCACTACCCCAAGCATCAGCAGCAGGAAGATCATACAATACCATCGACCCTAAAAATTGCATTCCTTGGGTTTCCACCACGTTACGAAATTCCTTTGGTGAAACCCCATAAAAAGCACCGTTATCATAAGCAAAGGTTTCCACATAGCTATAACCCATTCTGCCTAATTCCCGCAGGGTTGCGGCTAAGTCTTCCAGCATTTCTTCATGGACAGAAGCCAATTGAATACCAATATTTTTATCCTTCGGGTTAGATTTAATATAACGGGTTTTCCAAAGAGTTTTACCTGACTCATCAAACCCTTCAACCAACAAATTTGTAGGGCTTTGAAAGTCGAATTCAACTCTCATATAAAAATTACCTAGCATATCCACATCTTGCATTTTCCATTCTTTCTCGGATGAAAAACGCCCTTTTCCTTTGAAAACAACACCTTCCTGATTTTGTCCTAACGCGACAATTTGATCACTCTTCGAATCATACCCAATTAGCTCCGTAAGTAAGGATTTGTATTTTCCATTTTGATATTGAAGCACTTCCACCTGCATGGACTGGTTATCCATTTTTGAGATATTGATCATCTTAATAGCTGGAAACGTACTGAAGCTATCCGTATCAGCATGAACGCTACTTACCCAATGCCCTGCGTATTGATGTAAGCGGTCAACTTGAGCTTCGATCGAATGCTGTGCCAAGAGGCTTTGATTTAGAAGAAAAATTAGTGCTATCGAAACTATAACTCTCATACTTATGACCTTTTGCTTACTTTTTTATGTCGGGTTAAAAGTATTGGAACCGAACCAAAATTAGACACCAACACTAAAATTCGCCCCAAGACCACTGTGCGCTACAACAGCACAAGAAACCTCTAGGAATGAGCCATGCCCGCCCAAGGAAGCAACAAATATCCTTAGAAACCACACCCTACTACCATTTGGCTTCCTGCGCGCTCTGCGTCCTGCAGCCATGTACGTCTCGCTGTGTACGCAGAGCATTCCTCTGTGGCTTTGATGCGCTAACCGACAAAGATTACAAACACCTCCGCCAGTGGGTTGAAGACAGCATTTTATTCCTAGGGGAGGTATTCTGTATAGATAGCTGTGCCTATGCGGTAATGAGTATCCACCACCACGAGGTATCACTCATCAATATCGTAGAAGCCCACAGTTTAACTGACCTAGAGGTATGCGAATGCTGGCACAAGCTTTACAAGGGCACACTCTTAACTCAGATGTTTGTTAAAGATGAACCGCTCGAAGAGGGCCAACGGCTTGCCGTTAAAGAAGCTCGATCACTGGCGGCTTGAACTAGCCAATATCAGGCTCTGGATGTGGGCCTTAAACGAACCCATTGCCCGC
The DNA here is from genome assembly GCF_014218805.1 of Teredinibacter franksiae. Classification (NCBI taxonomy): domain Bacteria; kingdom Pseudomonadati; phylum Pseudomonadota; class Gammaproteobacteria; order Cellvibrionales; family Cellvibrionaceae; genus Teredinibacter; species Teredinibacter franksiae. Next base: position 1,025,546 of record NZ_JACJUV010000001.1, read on the forward strand.
ATGGCGAACGACGAAGACCAATGCACAGGCAGGTTCTGGACAGGTTTTTGCTCCTGCAAAACCTACATTTCCAACATCCATTTTGGTCAGCGCCGGTTTAAATCACAAGCGTTGCACGATGAAAAAGCACTCGCCGCCTGTATGGCCTACGTAGATTTGAACCCCATTCGAGCCAGAATGGCCAAGACACCTGAGGAATCTCAGCACACCTCCATTAAACGCCGCATTGAAAGCCAATAAAAAACAACTCACAACCGCTAAAACTCGCCGAATATATGGGTAACCCAAGAGAACCCATGCCCCAAGGTCTACCCTTTCATTTACCATGATTACGTACAGCTTGCGGATACTACCGGTAGAACTATTCGTGAAAAAAAGTGGCTTAATCGACAATAACTTGCCTCCCCATTCTAGAGCGACTCAATATTTCTAGCTGTGAATGACTTGTGCTCACAACCCAGTTTGAATCTAAATTCAAAAGTTTGGTTGACTGTAAGGAGAAGCTAATGCTTGCAGTAAAGGCATTAGGGCTGCAAAGAAGACCGACATACGCCAGTTATGAAGCGATATTCCACCAACATTTCCATTCAACATTAAATCTCGACCCACTTGCTCAGCGAGAGCGAATTAAACTCGCTAAAAAATAGGTGATACCAAATACTTTACGCCAAAACTATACTCGCAGCGCACCAGGAAAAAAAGTGACAAACAAACTGAATATTCTCGAAACCTACTTAATGGTATTTTTCTTAACGTGACTATCCAATATTTTTTTGCGCAACCTCAAAATATTTGGTGACAAAAACTATTAATCACCTTACCTGCGAGTTCAGAAGAGCCGTGTTTACTTCTTTTTTAAATGGGGTTCGGCGTCCCGGAGCAGGAACCGCGATACAAGAAATGTCTCTGACCCTAAACCCTTTGTGCGATAGGCGTCTACTGAAACCGAAGTGATCGTAGAATCAGTTACTCCGAGCAAGGCAAGATCTCCTGCCTCGGAGACATGCATCGCTGCGTACGATGCACCGTCAGCATAACGCATCGAATGCAGAGTTCCCGCAGCTTCCCAATCTAGGACAGAGATGAACAATCTCTTGATTCCTTTATGCTTGTCACCAGTGCTGCCTATTTCACCGGGGAAGTCGGGCGAATCTGTCTCTCCACCGACCACGATCCGTCCTTCTCCTATGGAAAACACATTCCTCGCCGTATCATTACCACTGCCGCCCAAGATTGTGGCGAAGACAGGCTTAAATTTTGCGCCTTCCAAAACGGTGACAAATGCATTCTCCTGAGCCGGAGTCGCTGTAACGGGGGCGCCCGGTAACATCGGAAAATTCGCTGATATCGTTGAGCCCGTCAAGTAGATCCGTTTGTCTAGCCCCACCACTACCGAGGTAACAAAGTCGTTTCCTGTCCCGCCTAGATAGGCTGCATGAAGTAGTCTGGCTCCATTGGGGCTCAATTTAGCAAGGAACCCATCACCATCCCATTTGCTCTCACCGCCACCGAAACCTCGCTGAGAAGCATCAGTAGTCACGGGTAAATCTGGAGAGCGGGTGTTGCCACTCAAATAGATGTTTTGCGCTTCGTCCAACGCGAGCTTTGCGATGTTGTCGAATTCGCTACCGCCAAAAAAGGTTGAAAAGATAAGCTGACGTCCGTCGGCACTGAGCTTTGCGACAAAAGCCTCGAACCCCCGAAAGTTGCGATCGAACGATCCCTTTGTGGTTGGGAAGTCCGAAGAAAGTGTGGTGCCACCGATAAGAATATCGCCCTTCCTGTCCAGTAGAATGCTGGTAGATGTCTCCTGAGCGCTGCCGCCGATATAGGTGGAGAACAGAAGCCGGCTTCCGGTCGGATCGAGCTTGAGCACGTAGACATCGCCACCCCAATCTTTTTCCCCATTGAACGTGACATCGTAGGCGTTGGCCGTGGTCGGAAAATCCGCCGAGTGAGTGCCCCCCACCAGGTAAACTGTACCTCGTGTATCCACCGTAATATCGACATGATGCTCGCGTTTGCTGCCGCCGATTAGTGTGCTGTAGACAAGATGACCGTCGGGTGAAAATTTGGCGACAAACGCATCTGCCTTGCCTTTCAGTTTGGTTTGAAAAGCACCGCGTGTCGTCGGAAAATTGGGGGCACGGGTAGTACCGCTCACATAGACAAACCCTTTGCTGTCCGTGAAAACGCCGAGGCCGCTACGTGGGTCGTGTTGCCCAAAGAACGTGGAGAAGCTTTGAGAATATTGTGGCAGGCTAGCGTCTTCTTTGCTCGCTAACGGCCTAGTGCGCAGCTCTTCGATGATTCGCGCACTGACCCAATAGATGTAGCCTGTGCCGTTTTTCTGGAGGCGCGTAAAGAAAAGGTATTTACCGTCTGGGCTAACGGTCGGGCACAACACAGCGCGAGCATCGCTATTAATCTCTGGCCCAAGATTAACCGGCTTCAACCAATCTCCGTCTTTACCGCGAAAACTCACCCAAATGTCATTCTTTGTGTAGCTTCCCACACGCGGAGAATTGAACAGCAGGTAGCTTTCGTCAGGCGCCACAAAACCGTGCGACGCACCGCCAGTGTTAACAATATCACCGAGGTCAACAGGCGCATTGAAATCTTCGCCCACCGGTTTGGAAACCATGATCCTGCCTTGATCCCACTTGGAATTTCTCGAGAAGAAGAGATTTCCGCCGCTAGTGATGCTTGGGAAATACTCCACTTCTTTTGTGTTAATCGCTCCATTAAGTTTGCTTGGCTCAGAAAAGCCATCGTCGCTATACCGAACCCAGAACAAGTCGCCGCCGCGATCATAATAGAAGATCCGTTTTGACTTCGCGTCAAAGCTAACTTCTTTGCCTGTGAAACTAGTCTGTTCTGGCGATGACCAACCATTTGGGCGGCGCCGCATCACATATGAAGTACGATCAGGTTAACGTGAGAAAATCACCATTTTCCCGTCTGGAGAAAACTGCAATGCATGGCTGTTCTTGCCTTCCATGGAAACCGTACCAGGAGCAAAAACAACAGGGGTATCACTCGGAGGGTGTTGACCTAGATAATTTCCCTTAAAGTCGATCAGTTCTTGCGCATAAACAACACTGTTCAAAGCCATCAGTAACAGCAGCACAAATATCTTCATATTTTGCCCCTTGTCCCCATTTGTTATTTATTTCTCAAGCTGCACACGGCCGTATATTCCAACCTATTTGGCTTGCGCCGCAGTCATCCAACGTAGAGCGTAGTGCATGGTTGGGAAAGGCACATGTCCCTGGTCCTCAAAGACGCGGGTCTTAACATCCAAAGCCGAGCCCTCAGTTTTCTTGAGTGAATCAAGAAAGGCCAAGCCCCGACGAGTGCGGGATCCGTCCTTGTCATAGCTGTCCTTGCTGGCATTCCCAACATATACCCAATGATGCCTTTGCGGATTCTTCGAGCGTTCCGCCAATGCCTTCTCGAATCGGCGCAGCCTTTTCTCGGACAACCCGAAGCTGCCGAGTACATAGCCGTCAAACAACTCCGGCGCGCGCAGGCTGGTGTAGAGAGCAAAAATGCTACTGGCTGATTGACCGCTGAGAGTGCGGGATTCTTTGGTTCGATAATTTGCCTCGACAAAGGGCACGAGTTCTTCTGCAAGGAACCGGATGAATTGATCGGCGCCTTGATCGAGGTTCATATCCCGACGTCGATCGGTATTCTTGATGCCAACCACGATGTGGTCTGGGGCCAGACTCCAGTCGTACAGATACTCGACGGTGCCAACCGTTTGAAGGAATACAGACTTACCGCCGTCTAGCTTATAGAGTACTGGATAACGCTTTTTCCCTTTCTTGTAGTCCTTTGGTACCCGGATCAACAAGGTTCTTTCTTCGCCCAAGACTTTGGACAGAAGGGTTCTCTGGGTCCCAACAGAAATTACCTCTTCTGTATTTGGACGACTGATTAAGTCTCCGCTGGGTGGGGCATGCTGTTCATCTTGAGCGAGCAAGCTAGTGGGCGACAACACACCCAGGGTAACGATAATTACTACTATTTTTTTCATTTGGTGCTCTCCTTACACTTAGGGGGTTCAACCCAACACAAACCAATTCCAATTCGCCACAAATATGTGCCGCCAGAATATCCACGTTCAAATATTAATTAGGCCAAGGCATGCCTCTATGATCAACCGCCTCCAAAATATCTACAAACCTATACGCTTCCCACTCATCCGTAAGCTCACTGCCATAGAATAAATCGCCTAAATAAATAGAGACCTCAAACGGCGAATACGAAATTTCAAAAGGAGAAATTACAAACACGCCGAACCTAAAATTTAATTTCTCAGCCCCATCAGTTATAACGTCGCAATTACCGGCACCGAAAGTGGAGCGGGTTTTGCGCTTAAAATGGAACAACGCACCATGCGCTATGGACGCGTAGCTTTCGGTGGCCGGTAGATTGCTTTGTAAAAGCCTACCTGCTATTCTCGTACGGAAACCCCGTACTTCTGGTGATGTATATGGACACAGTTAGTGTAAACAAATTTAGAGACAACCTAAAAGCCTTTGTAGAACAAGCAGTTAGCACACATACCCCCATAAAAGTGACTCGTAGAGCAGGTGAAGCCTTTGTGGTCATGAGTGCCGACGACTGGGAAAGAGAACAGGAAACTCTTTACGTTCTACAAAACAGCAGCCTGATGAAACAAATTGCTGATTCGACTACAACTCATACCCAGCGTGCCGGATATGCCCCAACAAGTGAGCAAATGGATGAGATCACTCGTATTTGAAGGTACAACCTGGGTAACTTATGAGGAGCTTCGTGAGAAGGATAAAAAACTCCACAAAGCTCTTTGTAAATTATTAAAAGAAATGCTTCGTTCAGATCCCTCCACAGGCTTGGGCAAACCAGAACAACTCAAACATAACCTTGCCGGTTTTTGGTCAAAGCGCATTTCTCAAAAAGATCGTTTAATTTACAAATTTGACGATCAGTATATTTATGTTTTCGCAATAGGCGGCCATTACGACCAGCACTAAATTCGACTTGTCTACTTTTCGTGGGTAGCTCTAGAGCCTAACGCTAAGCTCATAAGCGCCAACTGTGCAGATTTTTTTACGCTAAAATGTAGAGAAGCGGAATGCGTAAAACGAACTGCGCAGTTGGCGTCTTATTCCGGGTAAGAGCCGCCCTCACGGGCGACGCTCCCCACAGATCCGTACGTGACCTTTTAGTCATACGGTTCCTCGGTGATTGAGCACCAGCAGTGCTCAACATATGACTCTGTACCTGACAAACAACTACACCATTTTAGTGATTTTCGGTTCAGGCAACTTCCATACATCTAAAAATGCCTTAAATTTTTCCCAGTTAATAAAACCCTTTTGGGAACGGCGGCTCAGCCATTTACGCCAACTAGCTCGCACATACTGATAGAACATCCACAGGGATCGATAGTTACAGCGTATACCGTAGTATCCATAGTGGCCATGTAGCTTTGACCTCAACCCTTTTAGCTGCTCTTTAACCGGTTCATGCTTGTTATTCCTGCAGTAGAGATAAATACTCCGCATCGCTCGCGCTTGGCGTTTCCTCATCGTCTGCCGCTTGACTACCCAATGACCGTTTCTAGACATTCCCCAGTAGTGGGTAAAACCTAGAAAATCGAATGTTCCCGTACCGCTTTTATCTGTTAAACGGCTCGGCCAACGGAAGTGAACCATTTTACTCTTTTCCGGATGAATCGTAAGACCAAACTTAGCAAACCGCTTAGGAAGAACGCGCATTAACTTTTCCGCTTCTTTCTTGCTTTGGCAGCCGAGTATAAAATCGTCGGCAAACCTTACCAGAAAGCTCCTGCCTTGCAGCTTTCGCTGGGCCTGCGTTACAAACCATTCGTCTAAGACATGATGGAGGAATATATTGGCTATAAGAGGGCTGATCACCCCACCCTGTGGCGAACCACAGGCCGGGTAGATGACACGGCCTTCTTCAACAACGCCTGCCTTTAACCACCGTCCAATTACCTGCAAAATTTTCCCGTCATTTATTCGTAGCCGTAGTATTTCTCGAATACGATCGTGCGGCATTTTGTCAAAGAATTTACTGACGTCCGCATCGATAACGGTACTCACTTTTGCTTGGTAACACCCATCCCTAACGTCTTTTAGTGCATCGTGGGCACTACGTTTCTCTCTAAAGCCGTACGAGAAATCGTAGAAGTCCACTTCGTAAATGGCACTTAAGATCATCGCGATTGCTCTTTGCAATAGCTTGTCTTCAAAAACAGGAATGCCTATGGGGCGCTGACTACCGTCTTCTTTATCAATCCATACACGCCGAATCAGGGGCGCTACGTAGCTCCCCTCTTTATAACGCTTAAGGAGGTGTTCGAGATTTGCTTTCAGGTTTTCAGCATAGTCTTGCGCTGTCACCTTGTCTGCTCCCGGTGCCGCATCCTTTCGGGTTTGGCGATAGGCTTCTCTTAATAGGTCAGCGTCAACTAGATGGTGTAGCGTGGTAAACACCCTCTTCGGGTGCAACCGTGCTTGTGCTCGTAGCTGATTAAGTTTTAGTGAGACAGTTTGTGATCTCAAGGTATCTCCTGTCGTTCGATTAACCAGCGTGTCATACCCGACTTCACCTTCCCTACAGTGGGTCCTTAAGGTAATCGTTCCCCACCTTTCCGGCCAAAGGGTAACCACCTCTAACCATCGGTACTATGATCCGCTAAGACTTCCAAAATAGCTTCCTAGGTCTCTTCGCTCTCGCTATCGATTCCCAGTACCTGCGAGCTTCACAGCTTGTTTGTGTTTTCTTATCAGATACACTGTAAGAACTCTTCGATAAGTGCTGCAAAATACTTACCGAAGCCGGGCGTATTTCTATACCGGCATACCCTTGCCGGTTTCTCCTCCAGGACTACAATGGATCTCCCGAGTTTCCCGAATTACCCCTTTATGCACATGCCACATTCAAAGACCCCGGTGGTGTCGCAAGTACTTGCCATAACGCACTTGAGACTGCAGCATTCCGATACACTCCAGCTCGTCTGCTTTCATATCTCTCGATATTTATTGACCACAACTCTACAATATTTCAGGGCTCTATAAACAGCCTACACACTCGCTCCACCCTTGCTCCGCACACCGCGTTACCTTGGTCGCACCCGGGCTTCACTACTAACCTATTGGCTAAATTTTAGTTTGGTGGGACTTGGATGGTTTATTATCCGCACCCACTGGGTAAACATGAGTCAATTTCAGAATCTAATCATTCATCCCAAGACTTCGGATTTTCCTCGGCACGAGGAGCGACTGGTTATGCGGCGGCGGTTGGCGCTACAACAAAACCACTTTTTTAATTTAGTTTGCCGATGGCAGCAGGAAAGAACACACCACCCCACCAACAAACCCCATATTATGAAAGTGGTGGCTAAATGCGAATTGCTATTTACCACCACCTATAAAACTTTCAATTGGCACCAGGAACAAAGCTGGTGAGATACAAAGAACCGACTTACTTTAATACCGAGAGACTCTCTACAACGTGCCGTAAATTAGGCACATGACTCGTTTTATTTATTCTTGAACCGCGCTCATAACGCCCGCCTATGGCGCCGCAGTGGAGTTGGAATTTTTGTGGTACACCCACCACAAAAAGGCCGACGGAACGGTCACGCATGAGACGATTGTTAGGCACTTCCGCCATCTTTTGATTTTTTACGAAACCCTGGCCCATATTGATTCGCACCATTTGTTCCAGAAACAAATAACAATAAAAACAAACCGATCGTAAGTATAGTCAATGGAATACCGAACCAAGGGTTAAAATCCATATCTTTGCAACGCTTTCCAGCGATCACAAATATTATAACCAGCCAAAGAAAATAGAATACATAAAAGTACAATGGATCTTGGTGCAGAGCGCTAGTAAATCCACTCATAAGCAGAATTGGAATCGTTAATAACAGTGACAAAACAAAGTCAATACGACCTATTCGATGCTTTAGTGAAAAGATTCGCGCGAGCCTATGAGGTGGCTCTTTGTCAACAAACTGGCCGACAACAGCATCCTTTTCCGAAGGATAAAGCTTTGCATCCGTACTTCTGCTTAGCATACATTTGGTACATACCCATACTCCTTCATCAATTCGTCTAGAGCATTTGCTACATTCCCATTCCATAAGAGATCCCTAACGCCAAAATAATTCGCCGGAGCGAGATGGCTTTTTTTTGCTCCGCAAAAAAGAAGACATCTTGCGCAGGTCAGATTGACTGGCCTTGTTATAAGTTTCTTGATTTAAGTTCATAACTGTTTCGTTGGTGCTCGGGAAGAACATGTTTTTCCATTTCCAGTTCACATGAACCAAACTCTTTAAAGTTTTGCCTACCTTCCCGCAATGTAATGCCGTGATTTGCCCCAGATTCGACATCTAACTCATCAATATCCTGACCATCATCTTCCCAAAAACAGATCGGACATATTAAGTAGTTGTTACGCTCAGGCAACGATATGTAATCACAGCAAGGGCACTGCTCCCTTGGAGTCGGGTCATCAGGTTCATACCACTCAATTTTCTTGTTTTTAAAAATACTTACAATTTTCTTGAACATTTGCAATTACTTAGTCATGGTAGAACGGCCAGTTACCCAAGCCGCCCCCATACAGATCCGGACGTGCGGAACTACCGCATCCGGCTCCTCAATAATATCGTTGCTCGTGTAATTCACAAGCCCTCAATACCAGTCCACTTGAATGTGACGTTTCCACACCCGTGGTTGCTGGATCTGAAAGTATTTTAACATGTCTTTAAACCCTTGCCAGTTAAAGCTGTGCCGCTGACTTCGCCGATTGAGCCACTTGTATAGACTATGCAGAACATAATCATAAACACGCGCGACACTTCGACTATTATCAGGCAAACCAAAGTAGTTTATAAAGCCCGTCAGCTTACGCCTTAACTGTGGCATCCAGACATTCAGTCGTTTAGACCGATTGGCTTTTATCCACTGATAGAACTCGCTCAACTTAGCTTTGTGTTTCTTTGGTGCCGTATGTCGACGCAACCTAGCCTCACCCTTTTTATCAGTGTCCCAGTAGTACTCAAAGCCCAAGAATTCGAAGCTATGGTGCTGCCCTGGGTGGAACCGACTAAACCGCTTCAGGTGTGTTTTCTCTGGCGCTACGTCTAACTTAAACTCTCTCAAGCGTTTCGGTAGTTCCCGATAAAACTCACGCGCCTCATTAGCGTACTGGAACGCAACAACAAAATCGTCGGCGTACCGTATCAACATGGCTCGCCCCTGTAAGCGTGGCTTTATGCGTTTCTCAAACCAAATATCCAGTGCGTAATGTAAGTATATATTCGCCAATACCGGGCTGATCACACCGCCCTGTGGACTTCCACTGGCCGGTTTCTCAAACACCCCTTCTGGTGATTTTATTCTCGCTTTCAGCCACTGGTTGATAAGGTTCAATAAGGCTTTATCTTCAATACGCTGTTTCAGCATACGCATCAACCACTCATGATCTATATTATCGAAGAAGCCTTTTATATCCGCTTCGACAACATAACCATAAGTACCGTATTGAAGGTTCAACTGTAAACTATGCACCGCTTGATGCGCGCTTCTGTTCGGACGATAACCATAACTATTCTTCACAAAGTCCTGCTCCCAAATACTTTGCAGTATCTGACTCACGCTTTGCTGTACGATTTTATCATCTAACGTTGGCAGCCCGAGCGGGCGTAGTTTACCGTTGGATTTTGGGATAAAGACCCGCTTCACATCATTCGCTCGATAGCTTTTACACTTTAGCGTTTGATGCAGGCGGTTGATATTTTCAGGCAATCGTTGTTTGAAATCGCTAGGTGTTACGCCGTCAATTCCACACGCCGATTGTTTATTGATTTGACCCCAACTTTGTACCAACAAATCCGAATCTAGCAATCCGTATAGATTCTGGAAACGATGATTAGGGTGGGTTTGTGCCTTAAATGCTATGGTATGCAATGCGGTTGTCATAGTTTCTCCAGCCCGACTTGTCCGGACTATGTGTCTGTTACATACCGTGATATTACTGTCAGCCCCCTCGCCATGTGAACGGCTTTCCCGCTCTCAGACTACTATGAGCTGATCCGACTTCCAAGGTGCCATCGATCTGCCTCGCTTTTTACTCAGCGTCACTACCCACTTCCTGCGGGAGCTACTTTGGATCTCTCAAGTTCTCGAAAACATCTCTTTATACATGCCACGGTTTGATAACTCCGCCAACTCGCCACAACCTTGCCAACTAATGGTTGTATTGCATGGGCTTCGGCGGCGTTACAAGCCTAGCCAGTCAGGACAATTTATTATCAGAGCGATACCAACACTTCAGGAACACGCATTCCTTATGGCCTACATAATTCTCTGTCTACGCTTCACACTGGTTGTTCGATTATTTGTTGAAGAAAAAAAAATCAGCAACAGGAAAGTATTCGCGATCCATAATCTCCGCACAGTGCGCAAGACTCGATACAGGTGGCTGGCTAGACCTTACCCGACTGGGACTTACACCCAGCAAGATGCTCCAAGCTTAACTTGTCGCACTAACGCCTGTAGCACCTGCACAAATTGTGACGTGCTTTTTGGTGTATTGTGAGCAACGCGAACGCCAAAAGGCGCGTTGCAATTTGTGTCAGGTGCCTACACTTGTTAAGTGCCAGGCACATTATTTATTTTTAGGAGTTACTAGCTTACAGATTGTAAACTAATAGCTGCATACCGAAGGATATAAGGCTTAACTTTTTCAGCAGTTTCAAAATCCGGAATATCTTTACCCCAAAATGCTACGTAGCAATCTTTGCAATCAAGTTCCTTGTCATGCCATGTTGATATTACTATACCGTATTCATCATCCTTATCTGGACACGAAAGCTTTACCATTTTCCCGACGACGATATTGTTTTCATGTTCTTTAGGATTCATTTTCATTTGCCACTTAACGCTAAGGTAGCCTGCGTTGCATATGGAGCTGTTTTTTGTGCAAGAATGTAGCGAAGCGGAATGCACAAAAAAGCGGCGGAGTATGCAGCGTCAGGGTGACCGACTGGTTATGCGGCGGCGGTTGGCGCTACAACAAAACCACGTTTTTAATTTAGTTTGCCAATGGCAGCAGGAACGAACACACCACCAACAAGCCCCACATTATAAAAGCGGTGGCTAAATGCGAAGTGCTATTTACCACCACCTATAAAACTACTATTTGGCACCAGGAACAAAGCTGGTGAGATACAAGAACCTACTTACTTTAACGCCGAGAGACCCGCTACAACGTGCCGTAAATTAGGCACATGACTCATTTTATTTATTTACGGACCGTGCTCATAACGCCTTGCACACTTGCGCTGTGGTTGGAGCCGCTTGCCGTGCAATAATGAGCGTAGCGAATGCACGGCAAGCTGCGGATACCACGGCGTCGAGTGGTGCAACTTGTTAAGTGTTGACACGCCCATACAAATACTTAACTCCACTTATAATTAGTAAGACCAACATTCCACTTGTACCCACATCGATGATAAAAACAACGCCAAAAAAGCCTATGCCAGATTTTATAACTTCTATTGGGCTGGTAGCCGTTGCTATTAGCGCGAACACGGCCGCAACAAACGGAATATATGAAACGTGCCTATCAATACCTGCCTTCTTATTTCTGTAATTTTCAAAGATGCAGAAATAATTGAGCACCAACGTATACAAAGATACGGCGCAGCAAAAAACAAATACTATCCATTGGATTATGTTCATACCTGCTTTCTTACACTTAACGCCGCTGTAACCTGCCCAAATTATGGAGCAGTTTTGTGCGATAATGAGCGCAGCGAATTGCACAAAATCGCGTAGTAATTTGGGTCAGGTTTACAGCCTTGTTAGGCATGTAGCCTAGTTACCTTTTGGGTAGTTATAATACAAGCTCTCGACAAACTTAAACCTTTCACTGTAAAGCCACTGCACAATGCGCTCTACATCAGGCACTCCCACCTCGCTGCCTATCACTGAGGTCAATTTTGGGCGAATGTAGAAACACTTGTCACTTTCGCCAACTCCGATCTCAGGGTTTACACCAATAAAAAGTCCCGGCCCCAACCAAGCATGACCACTCTCACGCTCGTTGATTTTTATCACAAATGAAAATTCAAGTTCTACAAATTTGACTTTTAGAGCTCTGACCTCGCTTGCACCGTAATCTTGAAGCTGCTTGAATTTATCTGTTTGTATAATTTCCCAGTCAAGGGATTTCCCAGATACTTTCATATATTGCCTAACGCCTCAAACACCGGCTTGGTTAAGTTGGCGAATTTTTTGGAACAAAAAAGGTGACAACTTTAACAAGTCCGCGTGCTTTGACTTGTCAACTATGTCGCCTACGTCTTCTTGATTGTATAGCTGAAAGTGCTAGCGCTATTAATCCCGAGCCAAATAGCAAGATACCTGGCGGTTCCGCTACTGACGCAAACTTGATATCAAGCGATAAATGCGTATTCGCAGTGGATCCGATTCCAGACAAATCGATGTATATATTATCTACATCAAACGTAATTCTTGACTCATCAAATATTGCTAACCCTCCCCAAGAATTAGTAAATCCATCTGTAGCTGTATTTAAACTGACATCTATTATGTCATTAATTGCTAAATTTATATCCTGAAATACGAGAAACTCAGAGTAACTATACATAGATCCTGGTCGCCAGTGATCAATAGTGATGCCGTTGTCAGAAACATCAATTATTTTTTCATTGAAAGCTCCGTATAACGGTATCTCTACCTCATCACCAACCAAGATATTGGTACTATAGAAAGTGCCACCTGGACCAAAGAAAGGAGAAGGAGGAATATATGTATGTATGTACTTCCATTGCTTGTCCAATTAGGCCTGCGTTAGCATTTACTCCAAACATGATGAATAAAAGCATATACAGAAACTTAGTAACCTTTACCATTTTATTGCCTCTTCAAATGAGCTGATATATGTGTTTTCCTACTTAGGTAGTTAACGCTAAGCTCATAAGCGCCTACTGTGTAGTTTGTTTTACGCTAAAATGTAGCGAAGCGGAATGCGTAAAACAAACTACACAGTTGGCGTCTTATGGAGCGACTGGTTATGCGGCGGCAGTAAGTACCACAACAAAACCACGTTTTATTTTAGCTTGCCAATGGCAGCAGGAAAGAACACACCGCCCCACCAACAAACCCCATACTATAAAAGCGGTGGCCAAATGCGAAGTGCTATTTGCCACCACCTATAAAACGACTATTTGGCACCAGGAACAAAGCTAGCGAGACACAAAGAACCTACGTACGTTAACGCCGAGAGACCCGCTACAACGTGCCGTAAATCAAGCACATGACTCGTTTTATTTATTTTCGAACCGCGCTCAGTCATGGTAGAACGGCCAGTTACCCAAGCCGCCCCCATACAGATCCGGACGTGCGGAACTACCGCATCCGGCTCCTCAATAATATCGTTGCTCGTGTAATTCACAAGTCCTCAATACCAGTCCACTTGAATGTGACGTTTCCACACCCGTGGTTGCTGGATCTGAAAGTATTTTAACATGTCTTTAAACCCTTGCCAGTTAAAGCTGTGCCGCTGACTTCGCCGATTGAGCCACTTGTATAGACTATGCAGAACATAATCATAAACACGCGCGACACTTCGACTATTATCAGGCAAACCAAAGTAGTTTATAAAGCCCGTCAGCTTACGCCTTAACTGTGGCATCCAGACATTCAGTCGTTTAGACCGATTGGCTTTTATCCACTGATAGAACTCGCTCAACTTAGCTTTGTGTTTCTTTGGTGCCGTATGTCGACGCAACCTAGCCTCACCCTTTTTATCAGTGTCCCAGTAGTACTCAAAGCCCAAGAATTCGAAGCTATGGTGCTGCCCTGGGTGGAACCGACTAAACCGCTTCAGGTGTGTTTTCTCTGGCGCTACGTCTAACTTAAACTCTCTCAAGCGTTTCGGTAGTTCCCGATAAAACTCACGCGCCTCATTAGCGTACTGGAACGCAACAACAAAATCGTCGGCGTACCGTATCAACATGGCTCGCCCCTGTAAGCGTGGCTTTATGCGTTTCTCAAACCAAATATCCAGTGCGTAATGTAAGTATATATTCGCCAATACCGGGCTGATCACACCGCCCTGTGGACTTCCACTGGCCGGTTTCTCAAACACCCCTTCTGGTGATTTTATTCTCGCTTTCAGCCACTGGTTGATAAGGTTCAATAAGGCTTTATCTTCAATACGCTGTTTCAGCATACGCATCAACCACTCATGATCTATATTATCGAAGAAGCCTTTTATATCCGCTTCGACAACATAACCATAAGTACCGTATTGAAGGTTCAACTGTAAACTATGCACCGCTTGATGGGCGCTTCTGTTCGGACGGTAACCATAACTATTCTTCACAAAGTCCTGCTCCCAAATACTTTGCAGTATCTGACTCACGCTTTGCTGTACGATTTTATCATCTAACGTTGGCAGCCCGAGCGGGCGTAGTTTACCGTTGGATTTTGGGATAAAGACCCGCTTCACATCATTCGCTCGATAGCTTTTACACTTTAGCGTTTGATGCAGGCGGTTGATATTTTCAGGCAATCGTTGTTTGAAATCGCTAGGTGTTACGCCGTCAATTCCACACGCCGATTGTTTATTGATTTGACCCCAACTTTGTACCAACAAATCCGAATCTAGCAATCCGTATAGATTCTGGAAACGATGATTAGGGTGGGTTTGTGCCTTAAATGCTATGGTATGCAATGCGGTTGTCATAGTTTCTCCAGCCCGACTTGTCCGGACTATGTGTCTGTTACATACCGTGATATTACTGTCAGCCCCCTCGCCATGTGAACGGCTTTCCCGCTCTCAGACTACTATGAGCTGATCCGACTTCCAAGGTGCCATCGATCTGCCTCGCTTTTTACTCAGCGTCACTACCCACTTCCTGCGGGAGCTACTTTGGATCTCTCAAGTTCTCGAAAACATCTCTTTATACATGCCACGGTTTGATAACTCCGCCAACTCGCCACAACCTTGCCAACTAATGGTTGTATTGCATGGGCTTCGGCGGCGTTACAAGCCTAGCCAGTCAGGACAATTTATTATCAGAGCGATACCAACACTTCAGGAACACGCATTCCTTATGGCCTACATAATTCTCTGTCTACGCTTCACACTGGTTGTTCGATTATTTGTTGAAGAAAAAAAAATCAGCAACAGGAAAGTATTCGCGATCCATAATCTTCGCACAGTGCGCAAGACTCGATACAGGTGGTTGGCTAGACCTTACCCGACTGGGACTTACACCCAGCAAGATGCTCCAAGCTTAACTTGTCGCACTAACGCCGCTATAAATTGCGGCTTTGGAGTTGATTGATTTGTGGTAGCGTAGCGTTAAGCCACAAAACAAGCGACGGAAAAGCCGTCAATTTGATAGCTTTGTTAGATTTGGGCAGCAACAGCATATTCGACACTAAGAACCCTTTTACCACTATATACATTCAGAATTCTTAAAATAATCCAACTACCGCCACCGTCTATGATTATTTTCTCACCTTGACTGTAACTACCAATATTTTTCCGCTCCTGCAACAACTTAACGACAGAAGTCAGATCTTTGCGTAGATACGAAGACGCGCTCTTAATAGCCGTTATAGTTGCTTCTATAACAGCTCCTCCCCCCTCATCTCCATCCACAAACCTTACTGCCAAACTTATACTATTGTTGTGGCAGCCTCCCTGAGACAGCTCATAGCTGATACCATCACTACCCACGAAGTTTTCTACAACATAGTGTTGCGGCCAGCCTATATCATACTGGCTTACCTTTTCCTTAATTACTGCAGGCTCAGGTACGGTAACACTACATCCCTCGGCTAACGTCAGATTAGCGAAAAATAAAAATAGTGCTAATAGAAAAAGATAGAAATTGTTCATAGTAAAATCTAACGCCAAGCTCACCTGCAGTTTTTGCGGAGAGCAATTGTGTAAAATGGAGCCACGCGACATACACAATTGAGCGCAGCAAAAAATGTCAGGTGCAGCTTCTTGTTATGTTTAACACGCCTTTATTTTCATTTTCTTAACGGATTGAGATTCGTATTGTGAAACATTATCTTCACCGGTAACTTCATTTCGTAAATAGACACCATACTCACCCTCTATAATTTTAATTTGATACAAATACATATTCTCCTTTTGATCCATTGGTAAAACATCGATATATGCTGATTCCCGATATGTAGTGCCGAACTCCTTATCACTTGGATTTTCTAGCAATGCCCTTAACCCTTCTTCTTCAGTAGGGTACCTTCCGTTATCTCGCTTGAACATTAACAAAGCCATTTCAATTTGAGAAAAATCATGCTTTGATTTATTTACTTCTATATCTATGCAATTAATGCGTGGAGAAAACATCAAAGCAGCTAAAAATACGACTAACACCGCTAAGACCAAAACAAGAATCGAGGACATAGCTATTTTCAACGATTTACTCCGATTCTTCGAGCAGAACATAACGCCCTGCAGCAGCGGCCGCCGTGGAGGTGTTGGTTTTTGCAGTAGCGTAGCGACCACTGCAAAAAAAACACCGGAACGGAGGTCCGGCTGACTGAGTTGGTTATGGTTTTTTACACGGGTCATGTAATTCAACGGATAATTTCCCTGAACTCTCAACGTCGTAACTGTGGACAGTTAAATAAGGTTTCAACATTTTCTTCTCAGCTTTCTTACAGCTACCGACATCGCCATAAGGGATATTGATACGGAAAAATGACCCGAATATTCCCACATCATTTACAACCCACACTCCTGAAATATCAGGGTCAATCAGACCTTTCAAAACCCTATTGGAAACATCTACGTATTGATTATAAATCCTAACACGCAAATAAACCGCTTTTGATTTACTCTCACTATTCACAACCTGCAACTTCACCGTATAGGCATCTTCCCCATATCTGTCTTCTCCATCGAGGACATAACTCGTTGGATTGGCGAGGTAAGGCTCATTTGCCGACACGCCAAGCGAAAAAAATACAAGACAATAAATGAGATACTTTTTTTTCATCTAATTGAACCATAACGCCAAGCTCACCTGCAGTTTTTGCGGAGAGCAATTGTGTAAAATGGAGCGCAGCGACATACACAATTGAGCGTAGCAAAAACTGTCAGGTGCAGCTTTTTGTTATGTTCTATTTCTTTAATAATTTGCTCCACCATCGTATCCCGTGCTCACCAAGTATTAACAACACAACAATTGCAGCAACGAAAATCCAAATAGAAGTCGAGTATGCTACTGTAGCTATTCCAAGTATTGAGCTGGGTAATATGATAAACAAAGCCCAATATGATGGAACAACTAACTTTTCGCTAATTCGATATTCTGATATATCAGTAGTTGACTCGATTATTAGCTGCTGCCATTCAGTGAAAGATTCAGCTTCCCAGTTATTTTCTTGCTTGAGGTTTGAAACGTCATACCTCTTTGGCTCGCCACCAAACCAATTGTACCAAGCTACTGACTCTTCTTCAGGAATCATAGCTAATGGTACGTCAAACTCCTTAATATAGAATCGCGTTCCTTTTGGAAATTCTTCTTCTCTAGGTATTCGCATAATTTTGTGGTTGAACATAACGCTAAGCTCATAAGCGCCTACTGTGTAGTTTGTTTTACGCTAAAATGTAGCGAAGCGGAATGCGTAAAACGAACTGCGCAGTTGGCGTCTTATGGAGCGACTGGTTATGCGGCGGCAGTAAGTGCTACAACAAAACCACGTTTTTAATTTAGTTTGCCGATGGCAGCAGGAAAGAACACACCACCCCACCGACAAACCCCATACTATAAAAGCGGTGGCCAAATGCGAAGTGCTATTTACCACCACCTATAAAACTACTATTTGGCACCAGGAAAGAAACTGGTGAGATACAAAGAACCTACGTACTTTAACGCCGAGAGACGTTCTACAACGTGCCGTAAATCAAGCACATGACTCGTTTTATTTATTTTCGAACCGCGCTCATAACGCTAAGCTCATAAGCGCCTACTGTGTAGTTTGTTTTACGCTAAAATGTAGCGAAGCGGAATGCGTAAAACGAACTGCGCAGTAGGCGTCTTATGGAGCGACTGGTTATGCGACGGCAGTAAGTACCACAACAAAACCACGTTTTATTTTAGCTTGCCAATAGCAGCAGGAACGAATACACCGCCCCACCGACAAACCCCATATTGTAAAAGCGGTGGCCAAATGCGAAGCCCTATTTACCACCACCTAGAAAACTACTATTTGGCACCAGGAAAGAAACTGGTGAGATACAAAAAACCGACTTACTTTAACGCCGAGAGTCCTGCTACAACGTGCCGTAAATCAAGCACATGACTCGTTTTATTTATTTTCGAACCGCGCTCATAACGCCGCTAGAACCTGCACAGCGTGCGTAGCGGATTTTTGGTGTATTGTGGCAGAGCCACACCAAAAAGGAGCGTAGCATGCAGTGTCAGGTTGCTAGCTTGGTTATGCATATAGCTCTCGCAAAGAACTGTGGTCCTTGGATATAAAGTACTCAATCGCTTTACGGGCCTGCTTTAAACTGAAAGTATCTGCACTTAGATTCACTGTACCCTGCTTCTTAGAAAAGCCAAACCAAGCGCTAACTTCTCTAGGAAAATAGCACTCTGAAACAAACATAGGGTTGTCGTTATCACCATATCCCGAAACCCACACATACTCTTCTTCTGATTTTATAATCACACTGAGCGTTGGAGAGCACTTTTCCAGCTCATTAGCCTTCTTAACCTCCCCAGACCAATCAAATTCATCGAATGCCGATAGCGCATCGGACGAAATATTTATATTTCTATCTTCTGACTCACTATGAGAATGGTGTGCATATTGAAAGTTAAGTTTCATTTAAATTCTCGATTAATGCATAACGCCAAGCTCACCTGCAGTTTTTGCGGAGAGCAATTGTGTAAAATGGAGCTACGCGACATACACAATTGAGCGTAGCAAAAAATGTCAGGTGCAGCTTCTTGTTATGTGGGCGATCTACTTCACGGAAAAACACTACGTTGCGAAACGCGAGTGAAGCTTTTGCCGACGACTGGCGATAGAAAACTGCCCTACACACTCACTACCATTTTAGTTTAAAACATGAAGAACGAACGGGGAAAACTTGATAGCGACTCCCTGCTACGGACTCCTTAATTGCGATGGTTAAACCTACCACGACATTCTAAAACGAACAAGATGCCAAAACAAACCACTCGCTATTTGATCACATTCAGACTTGCAGAATACTCAGCGGTGCTCAATGCTAGATAGCCAATTTAGATTATCGAACCACCTAAACCTACAAACTAAAATTCCGCCACAAACCAAATAAACTTACCTACGAAGTAAAAAAACTAAAATTAATTACAAAATTAAAGGCAGAGCCATATAACGCTAAGGTAGCCTGCGTTGCATATGGAGCTGTTTTTTGTGCAAGAATGTAGCGAAGCGAAATGCACAAAAAGCGGCGGAGTATGCAGCGTCAGGGTGACCGACTGGTTATGCGACGGCAGTAAGTACCACAACAAAACCACGTTTTATTTTAGCTTGCCAATGGCAGCAGGAAAGAACACACAACCCCACCAACAAACTCCATATTACGAAAGTGGTGGCTAAATGCGAAGTGCTATTTACCACCACCTATAAAACTACTATTTGGCACCAGGAAAGAAACTGGTGAGATACAAAAAATCCACTTACATTAACGCCGAGAGACGCTCTACAACGTGCCGTAAATCAAGCACATGACTCATTTTATTTATTTTCGAACCGCGCTCATAACGCTGAGGTAGCCTGCGCTGCATACGGAGCTGTTTTTGTGCAAGAATGAAGCGAAGCGTAATGCACAAAAAACGGCGGAGTATGCAGCGTCAGGTTGACCGACTGGTTATGCGACGGCAGTAAGTACCACAACAAAACCACGTTTTATTTTAGCTTGCCAATGGCAGCAGGAAAGAACACACAACCCCACCAACAAACTCCATATTACGAAAGTGGTGGCTAAATGCGAAGTGCTATTTACCACCACCTATAAAACTACTATTTGGCACCAGGAAAGAAACTGGTGAGATACAAAAAACCCACTTACATTAACGCCGAGAGACTCTCTACAACGTGCCGTAAATCAAGCACATGACTCATTTTATTTATTTTCGAACCGCGCTCATAACGCCGCCAGCAGCGGCAGATTACATGGAGCACCTTTTGTGAAACAATGAGCGCAGCGAACACAAAAGGTGCGGAGTGTAAGCTGTCCAACCCACGAAGTGGGTGTTGCTGACTGGCCTTGTTATGTTTATAGCTGAAGAGGTACAACACTTAGACTATATAAAGCTACGCCCACACTAGCCATATTAGCTAACATGAACCATACAAAGTGCATGCTTTTATAGCGAAAGCCATTTTTGAATACATATTTATATACCGCTCCCTCAACAACAACATTGGCCGCACATGCAAGCAGAAATGTGGCTCCCCAGGATATTGGATTAAATGTGCCCACATCCAATACATAGTTTACTAGTTGCCCTAACGTAAATTCCCAACCGAGACCTAAAATTGGGATGAGTATGTAGCCAATAAGCGCTGAAGCAGCATTAGCAGCTACCACTGCCATTATTGCCATTTCAATTCTCGGGCAAAGCAACTTCCTAACGAATAGATATTCAACCAAAAGACCTGTGGAAATTGCCCACCATGAGAAAAGACGAACCTCCAAATATAGCGCAGGCCATACAACATTCGCATGTGCCAGTACTGGAAGAAACAGAACTAATATAATTCTAAATTTGCGCATAAGACTACTTGGAAACATAACGCCGCGCTAAACGGCCGCAGTGAAGGCGCGAAGCGCCGTAACGGAGGTCCAAGCACAGCTTGCTGTGCTGATGTTTGAGCGCCTTGTTATGAGCCACACTCGTTACCCACATAGATCGCATGAACCACCCTTTTTAAGTAAGTTGTACTTCCTGTGGCAACACACTTCCCGGCTACCACTTAAAAGGAACGAACAACGCTTACCGCCAATTCTACTACCGTAACAAGCTCCATTAATTTGCGCTTTTTGCAATTTAATTGAGCGACTAACTTGCGCCCATTTTCTACGAAGTGCTTAGTTGTTGCCTTCGGCTACAACTCTCACCCCACACTAATACTCTTACCGAATTAGCACCCCACTACAAAAGTGGAAGTTAAAATACCTTAATTCGCCCTAGCCTCATAACGCCTATATCAGTTGCGTTTTGGTTGTAGTGGAGTTTTGGCGTACAGTGGCGAAGCCATGCCAAAACGGAGCGCAGACCAAAATGTCAACTGGATATGCTTGTTATGTGAATTTTTCATTGAGTGGCACGACGCCAATCCCCACCGTAATCTCGATCCACGCTCTCCTGCGATACAACCCAATACATGTTTCTATTTCCCTGAAGTCGTTTGACGACATTACCGAGAAGTATTTCTTTAAATGCATTTTGAACTCTTGCGTCTTCTTCAATTTTTTTCATTTCAAAATCAGTTTTAGTTTGAACAAGAAGGCTTACGGTGTAATCTCCTTTTATTCTAGACCTTAATACGACATGCGCATTGTAGTTTAAGCTACCCAAATACGATGAAAATTCTTCCTGTATTTTTCTACGCGCTCTATCAAATCTGTACTCTCTAAAGATCATCGATATTCACATAACGCCTGTAGCACCTGCACAAATTGTGGAGTGCTTTTTTGTGTAAATTTGAGCGCAGCGAATACACAAAAAGGCGCGTAGCAATTTGTGTCAGGTGGCTACACTTGTTAAATGTTGGGATCAATTTTTAGCACCATAATGTTTCAAAAGCTTAACCGCTGTAATATTTCCATTCTCTGTAGCAACTTGTAGCGCAGACGAACCGCAGCATGATGCATTTGGAGAAGCACCTTCCTCTAATAGAGCTTCAAGCATCTCGGTACTTTCGTGACTTGCTGCATGTAATACTGGAAAGTTAGTAGGCATGCCACCGAAACACTTTATAGCTAGATCTCGAGTTACACCATTCGGATCTGCTCCTAACTCGAGTGCGAAATTGAATGCTATTTTATCTTCGTGGTAGGTTGCTCGCTCCAATAAATAGGATATCTTGGCCTTTTCACACTCTTCCGCGAACGACTTAACTGACATTCCCAATAGTATTAAACTAAAAAACAATAAGCGCATACTTATTTCACTGGTGACATTTAACGCTGAGCTAAATTGCAGTTTTGGAGGAGCCTTTTTGTGGTAGTGTTTTTTACCACAAAAAGAAGCGACGGAAAAACTGTCAATTTGAGCGTTTTGTTAGCTTTACTTGGCACAAAAGCCCCACTTTTTACAAAGCGCCTCACTACTAACTCTAGGAAATGGAATGTACTTGCTGATTTTCCAACTTCCATTCTCTAACGACAGCTCTACTTTAACTGTTGAGTATTCGGATATTTGTTCTATTTGTACTGGCCAAGCGCGATCAATTTCGAAGTTTACTTCTACAACAGCGACATTGTCTTTAACAATCACCCTGCCAATTTCGAAGCCTTTAACTCCAATTACAGTATCCCAACCGGGTTCTTCTTCGTAGGCTACGAGCAATCGATAACTTTGCGCCTCGACCGAATTTAAACGAGCGCCTTGAAAATCGTATTGGCAGTACTTTTCTACAATATCTCTTGGCGTCTCTTGAGCATAAGTAGACACCGATAGAAATACTAATAAAAAGCCAATAACTTCAAATTTCAATACGTTTTCCTTCGTGAAGCTAACATTTGTATATCGCGCCCCAGGCGTCATATTTCGGGGCGCGCATATTTTTTATTTGGAAACCCGAAAACTACGCTGAAACCCCTGCCACGTCAAGCTTTCCGCCAAGTGGCGCCTAAATCCCAAAAGGACAAATGGTCCCAATGGCCTCATATCACCGAATTCCCTCAACCCACGTAACTCTTTGAATTTATTAAACAAACAGGCTATTTTTACATCAAGCTCAGATATATGAGGAAATAAGTGAGTATTTTTTTACATGCCGCAAATAAAACTGTATATTAATACAGTGAACACTTATGAAGGCCTGTTATGGACGACATTCCCCGCAACCTACCTGATAAACCTACCCGCTTTATGGACCAGCTGCGTGTATTCATAAGAAGCAAACAGTTGGCCTATCAAACGGAAAAAACTTACTGTACCTGGGTCGTTGACTTTATCCGCTACCATAATATGAAGCACCCAATGTATTTGGGTGGTACCCATGTTGACGACTACCTAAGTCACCTGGCGGTAAAACGAGACTTTTCCGTCAACAGCCAGAAAACCGCATTAAATGCGCTTGTCTTTATGTTTAAGCAGTTTTTAAAAATTGATGTGGGTGTTTTATCCTTTACACCAAGTTCAAGGCCCAAAACGATTCCCACGGTTTTTAGTCACGAAGAAGCGAAATCGGTAATTGATCACTTACACGGCCGATACAAGCTAATGGCTTCTCTTATGTATGGATCCGGCCTAAGGCGATCTGAAGTGGCGAGGCTGAGAGTTCAAGATATAGACTTTAGCAACGATTGCATTGTCGTGCGTGAATCCAAAGGAATGAAGTGGCGACGAACGCTTTTACCCAAAGTACTTGTTAAAGACCTTGCGCACCAAATTGACTTTGCACTGGCTCTTCACCAGAGAGACCTAGATGAAGGATTTGGTGAAGTCTATTTACCACATGCTTTACATAAAAAATACAAAGGTGCGCCCGTAAGCCCCATTTGGCAATATGTTTTTCCCGCCAGTCGACTCGCGCAAGACCCTCGTTCAGACAAAATTCGGCGTCATCACATTAATGAATCCACATTACAGAAAAAGGTTTCTATCGCTATTAGTAAAGCGCGCATACTCAAAAAATGCGGCTCACATACCTTTAGGCATAGCTTTGCAACAAACCTATTAAGAAACGGCGTTGATATTCGCAGCATACAGGAAATGATGGGGCACAATGATTTGTCTACCACTCAAATTTATACGCATGTGGTTGGTATTCAAGAACGGGGAGTGGTAAGCCCCATGGATAGCTAACTTACTTACTCAAAGCGGTAACCAAGAAAATGCTACAACAATTGGGCGCTGAATCCCGTATTGTGAAGATCGGTATTAGGATTTTCGCTGGGGGAATGTCGTTAGAACCGCAATTTATTATTCGAAAAATCAATAATGCCTGTGTGTTTAATAGTGGTATGTACAACCCCAAACATATATACCCACATCTAGATATTAGCCCTACCTTTCAGCCCTAGTACCCGCCCCCCCCAAACACCAGCAGAAAACACCTCGCTGTTCCCGGTCAAAAAAAAGCGGCCCGTAGGCCGCTAATGGGTGCAAAAAACCCTATGTTACTGCTGACCTATTAAGTACTAGTGTTTCCATGTTGCCACACCCACCGCAGGGTTGGCCGCTAGGCCAATCTCTCTGGCGTGCTCTTCGAAGGCTTTGTTCTTCCAAAAGAAGGCGCCAGGCATGGTGGTAGGCACCACCAGCACGTAAAAAATTGCGCGGCCAATCAAGGCAGAGCCCAGCACACTGACTGTAACAAGGCCCCAAAGTGTTAGCCCCAGCCAGCCGTTTATAGCGGCAGCGCCGAGCGCAAGCACCGCGACTATATTAATAGCAATTAACACATTGCGTAGTAAGTAACTTTTACCAAAGGTAGTGGACTGTACGTAGTGCGATACCGCGCCTTCGTTTTCAGCTTTGTTTAAATCTTTTGCGTGCCGCTTAAGGCCAACACCCTCAACTGCTAGCCCAGCCACAATAACAACCGCAAGGCTCGATAAGAGTGCAGTGTAATCGTCGCCTATAATCGCGAGGTAAGGTACGTTCAAAACACCGTACACCAACCCTCCTAACGCTAACGCGGTGCCGCCAAAGGTGCTGGCGGTTTGTCGATGGTTCCAAAAAGGACGTGCCGGAATACGGTAACAGCGGTACATGTAATAAAGGCCCACGAGACTACCCAAGAATGCCAACGCACCGGTTACCGTCGCAGGTACAGCGGTGTAGGCTGCCAGCGAATCGCCGAATAGACCTTGAAAAATAGCATTGTTAGGCAGCATGGTAAGTAAATGTAAACCGGCAAAGGCCATATACACGGCAACACCCGCTCCCTCGCGCGACACCGGCGAATGGCGCAGATTGTTAAAGCCTCGATAAAATCGAAAGGGTTTGCCCAAGTGTGTGGTAGACAAAAATAAACCCAAGCCCGCCAAACCAAACGCAATGGCAACCATGGGCACATACATAACGGAATTCATCGCAGCGCTTAAGGCTGGTACGCCAAGTAAGCCGCCCAAAAAGGCAATGGCAAACAAACCAATAGAGGCCTGAGTAACCAAGGTAAACAACACCAATGGGTTTTCGCGCGAAGAAAGCCGTTTAAGGTTCCACTGCTTGGTTACCCCTTCTTTCTGGTCTACAACCGGTTTGTATTTACCGTCTTTATTGTTTTTGTGGTATTTCACTGGCATGGAGTCTGTACGGGTAACTTCACGCGGCATGTCTTTAATTTGCTGGAAGCGAATATTCGGTTTGGTAATAGATGGGTCTGGGAAGCCGGGAATTTGGGTTTCGATTTGGTCGCGGTTTTGCGGTGTATTTTCCACTACCCCAAAATTCAGCGCGTTACCTAAACACGCCGAAACACATGCGGGCTTTAAACCCACTTCTAACCGGTCTACGCACATGTTGCACTTTTCAACCTGGCCGTTAACTGGGTCTAGTTGTGGTGCGTTGTACGGACATACCCAGGTGCAATAACCACAGCCAAAGCAAATATCGGGGTCTTGTATTACCGCTCCGTACTCTGGGTGCTTGGTGTAAGCGCGCGTTGGGCATCCTTTTAAACAAACGGGGTCGTCGCAGTGGTTACAGGCCATGGAAATATTCATGCGAGTGAAATTGGGGAATGTTCCCCCCTCCACATAGCCTACCGAGCGATAACTAAGGTGCGGTGGCAAATCATTTTTCTCACTACAGGCGGCCTCGCAAGCGTGACAACCAATACAGTTGTCGGCGGTGAAGTGAAAAGCGTGTTGTTTGGTACGGTTGGGGTTTGGGCCTATACCATCGTCACCGTTAATGCGCAGGCTTATGCCGTTATCGTCTACCGGTGTTAATTTAATTTCTTTACCGTAACGATTTTGCTCTTCGGTTTTGGGGTCGAAGAGCTTTGCGTATTTGGGTTCGTCTTCTCTTACGTTGAGCACGTTTAGTCCTTGGTAAATTACAGTCTATTTTTTGTTCCCACCTACGCGGGAATGACAATAATGCTTAGTACTTGCTTTTCTTCGCCATGCCCACGCATGTGGGTATTCATTCGAGATAGATTTTTTAAAACGCGCGCATGTCTACATTCATGCGTGCGGCTTCCTTTTGATCTATATGTTCTATACGCACGGACGACTGTTTAAACGCTGGTTGACGTGAATGTGGGTCTAACAGGCCAAGCGATAATCGGTTAACACAGTCGTGATAATGCATGGGAATAAAAACCATATCCCGTGCAACACGCTGGGTGGTTTGCACCAGCACTACGGCATCGCCTCGGCGCGAAACCAAACGCACGTAGCTCATATGTTTTATGCCTAACTCGGTTGCGGCGTCTGGGTTCATTTCCATATAGGGTGTTGGGCTAAACTTATTACAATTACCTACCTTGCCGGTTTTGGTTCGGGTATGAAAATGCTCCACCACACGGCCACTGTTTAACCAAAATGGAAAGTCTTCACAGGGGCGTTCGTTGTTTTCGATGTAGGGCATATCCATTAGTTTGGCTTTGCCGTCGGCGTGCTGAAAAACACCTTCGGTATACAAGCGTGGCGAACCCTCATCTTGGCCTTCACGGAAGGGCCACTGAATACCGCGCTTTTGCTCTATAAGGTCGTAACTCATACCCGATATATCGAGCATGCGGTTTTCGCCCTTAGAGAGCTGCTTCATTTCTTCAAAGGCTTGCTCGGTATCTTCCGGAAAGCTCATTTTCAGCCCTTGCTCCCAGCGCTTGGCCAGTTGGGTAAAAATCCAGAAGTCGGATTTTGAATCACCTATAGGCTTTACCACCGGGCGCGTGAGGTTTACTCGGCGCTCGGTGTTAGTGAAGCAGCCTTGCTTTTCTGCCCAGAGCGCTCCCGGTAAATACACGTTGGCGTACTGGGTGGTTTCTACGTCTTGGTAGCAGTCTTGTACTACACAAAACTCCAGCTTTTCGAATGTTTTTCGAATACGTGCAGAGTTAGGCATGGATGTCATGGGGTTTGTCGCTACCAGCCATAACGCTTTAATTTGCCCTGTTTCAATGGCGGGAAAAATATCGGTTTCGGTTAGCCCACGTTTCGGCGGGAAGAATTCCGGGTCTACTCCCCAGAAACTGGCCACTTCTTCTCGATGCTCTGGCTTTTCCAATAATCGATAACCGGGTAAACCTGAAGTGGATGACCACTCGCGGGTACCCATTGCGTTATTCTGGCCAGTAATGGATAAACTGGTACCACCGGGTTTACCGATATTACCGGTAATTAAATTCAGGTTATTAATGGCGCAAACACCGTCGGAACCATGGGTACTTTGGTTAATACCCATTGTCCAAATGGACATGGCCGCATTGGCATTAGCGTATAGGCGCGCTACGTTGCGAATGGTATCTTCATCTATACCGCATATTTTGGCCGCCGAAACGGGGTCGTAGTCTTCAATCGTAGCGGCGAATTTTTCATAGTTACTACAACTGCGTGCGATGTAGTCCATATCCGCTAGGCCTTCCTTTAAGATAACGTGAGCAAGGCTATTCAGTAGTACAAGGTCGGTTCCCGGTGTAATGGGCAGGTGCATATCCGCAAACTGTGCGAACATGGTTACCCGAGGGTCTACAACAATCAGTGGAAATTTACGTTTTTCCAGCGCTTCTTTTAAGCGCCAATATATTATGGGGTGCTGTTCTGGCAGGTTAGAACCAAAGGCAATTAAACATTCGGTATGCTCAAAATCGCCATAGCAACCGGGTGGGCCGTCGGAGCCAAAAGAACGCTTGTAACCCGAAACCGCCGAGGCCATACACAGGGTGGTATTACCGTCGTAGTTGTTGGTGCCAATAACACCGCGCACTAGCTTACCCAAGGTGTAGAACTCCTCGGTCATTATTTGACCGGTGGATACAATCGCTACGGAATCGCGGCCGTATTTTTCTTGTATACGTTTAAATTCTGCTGCGGTTTTGTCTAGTGCGGTATCCCAGTTCGTATCTTGCCAATTATCGAAACGTTTTTCGCGTACTTTTGGCGTAGTACCACGGCCAACTGAATCGAATATTTGCGCTTCGGTTAAGCCTTTTATACACAACTTACCACGGTTAACATCGGCACCACCCACGCCGCGAGTCGTAACCGGTACACCCTCTTCGTTCATGCCAATTTCAATAGAGCAACCCGTAGAACAGTATCCACAGGTAGAGTATTTCCAATCGACCACACCTTTATCACGAATGATGATCGGGTTTTTATTTTTTCGACCAAATAACATGGTTTGTCTCGTTTAGTTAACTATCGCCAATAGGGGGAACATTCACTTTTCGGACCGTATTAATCAAACCTACAAGGCTAAGCGTTTATGGACATTTCAAAGAACTAGCTTGTTGTTTATGTACAGCGCTAACCTAACCCCAAAGCTTGCTTCACGTACTGTAAGATTTCGCTCCAAGTGCAGAAAAAATGGTAATTACAAGGCTTCTGCTAATTGAATTTGGCCGCCGTGCTCGCGCACCGGAAATGTTTTTATGCTGACCTCTTCATCTTCCAAACAGGCACCTGTTTGCAGATTAAAATGCTGTTTATATAATGGCGAGGCAACAACAATTTGCTGCTTTAGATCACCCACGATACCGCGTGCTAATACGGCCGTTTTCGTGAAGGGGTCTATTGCGTCTATTGCATAAAGTGTTTCTTTCACTTTAAAAATAGCGACCTGCTGTTCGCCAAGCAGTGCGCGAACACCCAGCAATGGTGAGAGATCAGCTGCATCACATACGGACACCCAGTTTAATTCATTACTCATGTTTCTCTCTCCTGGTTACGCTGGCACAGCTTCAGACTCAACAAATTTAACAACTTCTTCTTCCGTAGCGGGTCGAATCTGTTCGCGCTCTTCCACAAATACCACGGTGTTGTCTTTGGCATCGCTGTTTACAAAGGTGCGGAAACGCTTAAGTTTTTCCGGGCTTTCTATGGTGGTTTTCCATTCGCACTGGTAGGTATCTACAACAAGGTCCATATCACTTTCCAGCTCGGTACAAATATTAAGCTTATCGTCTACAACAACAGATCTAAGGTACTCCAAACCGCCTTCTAGGTTGTCCATCCATGTGGCAGTACGCTGCAGCCGGTCCGCTGTGCGTACGTAGAACATCAATACACGGTCGATAGTTTTAACCAGCGTTTCGTCATCCAAGCCGGTAAGGAATAAATCCGCGTGGCGAGGCTTCATACCGCCGTTTCCACAAACGTAAAGGCTCCAACCGGTTTCGGTGGCAATAACGCCTATATCTTTACTCTGTGCTTCTGCACATTCGCGGGTACAACCGGATACGGCGAATTTAATTTTATGGGGTGCCCGTAAGCCCTTGTAGCGGTTTTCCAGCTTAATCGCCATTCCAGCACTATCGAGCACGCCGTAACGACACCAAGTGCTACCCACACAGGATTTAACCGTACGCAGTGATTTGCCGTAGGCATGGCCCGTTTCAAAACCCGCATCGACTAGTTCTTTCCAAATAAGGGGTAGTTCATGCTGTTGAGCACCAAATAAATCGATACGCTGCCCCCCGGTAATTTTGGTGTAGAGACTGTAGGTTTTAGCCACAGCGCCAATGGCAATAAGTTTGTCTGGGGTAATTTCACCGCCTGGAATACGCGGCACAATGGAGTAGGTTCCATTTTTTTGCATGTTGGCCATAAAGTAGTCGTTGGTGTCTTGCAGTGGCGCAACACCATCTTTAAGCACATAGTCGTTCCAGCAGGAAGCGAGAATGGAACCAACGGTTGGCTTACAAATATCACAACCCAAACCTTTGCCGTGCTTCTCTACCATTTCGTCGAAGGTTTTAATTTTTCCTACGCGTATGATGTGATACAGCTCTTGACGCGTATGCCCGAAGTGCTCGCAGAGATCGGTATTAACTTCTACACCCAGCTTAGTGAGTTCGCTGTTAAGAAGCTGGGTGGTCAAGGCAACACAGCCACCGCAACCGGTTCCCGCTTTGGTTGACGATTTAACTTCGCCAATGGTGGTAGCACCCGCCTGAACAGCGCAGCAAATATCACCCTTTGACACATCGTGACAACTGCAAATTGAAGCCGTGTCTGGCAGTGCATCTACGCCAATACCCGCAGAGGCTGCATTGCCATCCAGTGCTGGTAGAATCATGGCTTCTGGGTTTTCGGGTAGGTCCATGCCGTTAACGCATATTTGCTGAAGCGTTCCATAAACTTCTACTTCACCCACCAAAACCGCACCAAGTAATTTTGTTTTGTCTTCGGAAACAATAATGCGCTTGTAAACTTCGTTAACACCGTCTTGATAAACATAACTTAAGCAGCCAGGGGTGCGGCCTTGCGCATCGCCAACACTGGCGACGTCTACGCCCAACAACTTGAGTTTTGTGCTCATGTCGGCGCCAGTAAACTGCTCTTCACCGCCGGTTATATGCGAAAGTGCGACCTTCGCCATAGTGTAGCCCGGAGCCACAAGACCAAATATTTTTCCGTCCCAGAGAGCACATTCGCCAATCGCGTACACATTGTCGACTGAAGTCTGGCAATTATTGTTAATTACAATACCGCCACGCTCACCTATTTGAATATCGAATTGCCGAGCCAGCTCATCTTGCGGGCGAATACCCGCGGAGAACAAAATCATGTCGGTTTCAAGCTGCGAGCCGTCGGCAAAGTTCATGCTGTAGCGGCAGTTTTCACCCGCAACAATTTCTTGGGTATTTTTTTCGGTGTGAATATTTACACCCAAGCTAGAAATTTTCTTGCGCAGTAATTCACCGCCACCTTCGTCTAACTGAACGGCCATTAAACGCGGCGCAAACTCAACAACGTGTACTTCAAGGCCTAGATTTTTAAGCGCATTGGCGGCTTCTAAACCAAGCAGGCCACCACCAACAACAACACCCACTTTACTTTCTTTGGCCGAGGCGGTGATATCTTCTAGGTCTTCTATGGTGCGATAAACCAAGCAATGGGGTTGGTCTTTTCCGGGAATAGGCGGAACAAATGGAAATGAGCCTGTCGCCAAAATTAAGTGGTCGTAGGGTTCTTCGCGGCCACTGGCGGTCACCACTTTATTTTCTTCGGTTTTTAACTCAACGACTTTTTCGTTAAGCACATATTTAACGCCGTTCTCTTCGTAATACGCTTCGGACGTTAGCATTAGGTCATCAGCGGTAGAGCCAGAAAAATACGCGCTCAATTGAACACGGTCATACGCTAAGCGCGGCTCTTCAGAAAAAGTAATTACTTCGTACTGGTCTGCACTCTCATGGTTAATCAAGTTGTCAATAAACTTGTGGCCAACCATACCGTTACCAACAACGACTACTCTTTTTTTACTCATCTTACGTCCTCAAATAAAAATTCTGCCAGTAACTGTTTAGGCACAGTTCTGTGCTAATTCTTCCAGCTCGGGCATTGCTTTTAGCTTGCCCGCTAGGCTTACCACATCACCCACCACAATTAGTGCCGGCGACTGTACATTCTGAGATTCGACCAGGGCATCTAATTCACCTAGGTTGCCGATGATGTCGCGCTGATTTTTGCGACAGCCATTTTCTATAATGGCCACCGGGGTGCTGCCACTTAAACCGTGCATGCACAGGTTTTGCTTAATAACGTGCGCACGGCTTACGCCCATATAAAACACTAGGGTGTGCCCTATTTGCGCTAGCGCTCGCCAATCGAGGTTCAGCTCGGTTTCACCATGGGCGGTGACAAACGTGCAGCCTTGGGCAAGCCCTCGATGTGTTAGCGGAATGCCTGCAGCGGACGTACAACCCGAAGCCGATGTAATACCCGGTATAACTTCGGCATCAATACCCGCTTCTATCAACGTAAGCAGTTCTTCACCGCCACGACCAAAGACAAAAGGGTCGCCGCCTTTTATGCGCACCACGTTAAGGCCTTGGCGCGCTTTCTTCACAAGCAGGGAGTTAAGCTCTTTTTGCGGAATACTGTGGTCGTCTTTTCGCTTACCCACATAAAACGCCGGTACAGATTTAGGGAAAATTGTACGAATATCTTCGCTGACGAGGTTGTCGAATAAGATAAGGTCGGCTTGCTGTATTACACGCAGAGCCTTCACCGTTAATAGGTCTGGGTTACCGGGCCCAGCACCCACCAACCAAACTTTTCCCGCATTCGAGCTCTTTGGCTGATTTGCAGGCTTTTGTTGTGTGGAAAAAGTCATATTGCACCACAAGTTATAATGAGTTTTGCACCAGACTGGTATATTTGAAGGGGACATTAAAAAACCAGCTACACAGCGTTTTAGCAAAATAGATACCAGCACAAACACTATTGATTATTTTTTTTATAAAGCTATATATATCAATATGTTACGAAAAAACGCATACCAAAACCCAATAAGCCCCAACCTCTACGCACCTGTTTTTCAATAAATCTCGCACCACAATGGAGCGCTTGCGCACTGCAAAACCTCACCCACTTTTCGTGTACAGCGAGGCACTGCGAATAGCGATGGATTTTTACCCAACACCCGCACCATATTGACCCACAACTGAATCCCGTTTGCTGCCCGGCCCATCTCGGTTATAGTGGGCCGTTAATCAGCCCTCTCAAACCGGAGTTTTCGTGGATAAAACCGACAATTCAGCCATTGAAGCTGCTGTATTTAAGCGCTTGCTCAGCCATTTAGATTCAAGAAAAGACGTGCAGAATATTGAGTTAATGAACCTCGCCGGCTTTTGCCGGAATTGTCTAGCCAAGTGGTACGTTAGTGCAGCGGAAGAGGCTGGGAAGAAATTAAGCTACGAAAATGCCCGCGAAATTGTATACGGCATGCCCTATGATGAATGGAAGGAGAAACATCAAACTCCCGCTACTGCGGAACAATTAGCAGCGTTTGAAAATCGTAAATAGGGCTTTTAGCTGTGGATGTAACGATTACTGGTTTATACCACTACCCTGTGAAATCGCTTCGAGGCATAGGGCTTGCTCAATGCTCGTTAACACGCAAAGGTGTATTTGGCGATCGTGAGTGGGTGGTAATAGATGAAAACGGGGCATTTTTAAGCCAGCGTAAATTGCCGCGTATGGCACTGATTCGGGTACGGCGCCGTGAGCACGGCCTTGAGCTTAGCCTCGGCTCAGACAGCTGCTTAGCCTCCACACCTGCGAACGACGCCAGTATACGGGAGGTCAGCGTTTGGAAAGACAAAGCCGTTGGCATTCTGGCTGCAGACTCTATCAACAAATGGTTAACGCGGGTACTTGAATCCGAAAAACCATTATTTCTTGCCAGTTTCGATAAATCGCGCGAGCGCTTACCCGGCCAACCACTTCGCTTCGGTGCAGACGCCACCCACTTTGCCGACGCAGCCCCCTTTCTTATTGCTAATGCCTTCTCACTGCATGCACTTAATCTGTCGCTAACACTGCAAGACAAACCCGAAGTGGATATTCGCCATTTTAGGCCTAACATTGTTATTAGCGGCCTGCCGGGGTTTGCCGAGCACCATATTAGGGGCTTACGTCACCGGGCAACCGACATTGAGTTCTCGCTGGTGGACCCCTGTCAACGCTGCTCTATTATCACCCTAGACCCAGATTCAGCCGAGCAAATGCCCGAGGCCATTCCGTTTAAGCAACTAACAAGTTTGAACCCCATGCCCGGAAATAAAAAGGCACCCGCTTTTGGCATGAACGCATGCATTCTCGATACCGACGACATTGAAGCACTGCAAGAAGGGTTGCGGCTGGGCGACCGCTTAGAAGTCATTCAGTAAGCATGCTGGCGCATGTAACTAATTCCAGGTAAAAGGACCGCTCGCCAGGCCTCTTCTTCAGCGGCGGTAAACTCTGCATCTAGCCTATACAAGGTTTCCACAAGCGATTCTAACCATACATCGTACATGGCCTCCGGTATGCCGCGTTCGCGGTGAAATTCCGCAAGTCGGCATATATGCTCGGACGGAGCGTGATTGAGCGAACACTCCATTAGCATTAAAATCGAATCTTCCAGCATTTCGTGACGACGTGATTTTTCGGTATTCTGAAACACCGCCTTTATTTCCGGTGATTTGGCTTGAAAGCTCTCATAAAATGCTTGGAAAAACATTTCATAATTGTTACTGATATTACGCTCGAAACTGTCGTTAAAATCTGCTGAGTGATTCATGGTGCCCTTTGTTTGTCATAGCATTACAATGCGCGGCTACATTAGCTACTAAACTTTAGCTACTAAACTATAGCCCAGCACACTGACTACAGCTCATTATTGGAACCCGTTGTTATGATCCCGAAGCTCACGCCTTTTCACGAGCAGCAAAGCCTTTACCTCGACTTCTTTCAACAGCTGGGGCAACAGGGTTTTCATGGTGAAATCGACGCCGATATCAGCAACCGCTTGGTTTTAGCCACGGACAACTCAATCTATCAGGTACTCCCCCAAGGTGTAGTCTTTCCAAAGGATATTAACGACCTGATAACACTCTCCCAATTAGCCGCAAAGGTAAACTTTCAGAGCATTGTGCTCACCCCCCGAGGCGGTGGCACAGGCACTAACGCTCAATCTCTCACCGATGGCATTGTGGTAGATACCTCCCGGCACATGAATCACGTATTGGAAATCAACACCGACGAATGCTGGGCGAGGGTTGAATCCGGCGTGGTCAAAGACCAGCTCAACGCAGCGCTTAAACCTTATGGGTTATTTTTCGCCCCGGACCTCTCCACCAGCAACCGGGCGACTATTGGCGGCATGATTAATACCGATGCTTCCGGACAGGGTTCCTGTGTATACGGCAAAACCCGCGACCACGTTTTAGAACTGACTACCGTACTGCTGGACGGCTCGGTAATGGAAACTCGGGCGCTGGACGCCGAGGAAGAAAATGCCATTTGCCAGGGCGATGATCGCTGCGCGCAAATTCATAATCTGGCGGTGGAAATTCAACAGGAGCACCAAGCGTTAATCGACGAAGTTTTTCCGCCGCTCAACCGCTGCCTTACGGGGTACGACCTAGCGCATATTCGAGACGACGAAAATCGGCTAAACCTGAATAACATTTTGTGTGGCAGTGAAGGTACACTGGGTTTTGTTGCCCAAGCCAAGCTCAACCTACTGCCTATTCCACATTACTCCGCATTGGTGGTGGTAAAATATTCAGATTTCAATAATTCGCTACGCGATGCCACCGAATTAATGCGGGCAAACCCTACCTCTATCGAAACCATAGATTCAAAAGTGCTTACACTGGCCATGAACGACTTTATATGGGATCAGGTAGAAGAGTTTTTCGATGCGGCCAAAAATATTCGCCTGAGCAACGACGACAGCCCTCTGCAGGGCATTAACCTTGTGGAGTTCACCGGTAACAGCGAACAACAGTTGCAGGACGGTATCGACCAACTCACAGCAATTCTTAAGCAAAAAATTGCCCACAGCAGTAATAACACTGATTTTGAAGCCAGCGAATATACGCCAAGCGGCCGCCTGGGTTATTCCATTGCCATGGGCAACGATGCCGTAAAACGTATATGGGCCATGCGCAAAAGAGCGGTTGGCCTACTGGGTAATGCTGCGGGCGAAGCTCGCCCGGTTCCCTTTGTGGAAGACACCGCCGTTCCACCCGAAAACCTTGCCGATTTTATTTTGGAATTTCGTGAAATTCTTGACGGATACCAGCTCGATTACGGTATGTTCGGTCATGTGGATGCAGGCGTTTTACATGTACGCCCAGCACTGGACATGAAAGACCCCGAGCAGGAACAAATAGCCTGGGAAATTTCTGATCGGGTGGCCGACCTCTGCCTGCAATATGGAGGCTTACTTTGGGGAGAACATGGAAAGGGGGTACGTTCAGATTATTCACCGAAGTTTTTCGGCGAACTCTACCCCCAACTGCAGCGCGTTAAAGCGGCCTTCGACCCAAACAACCAATTAAACCCCGGTAAAATTGCAACACCAACAGAAGAACTAGAATTACTTAAAATTAATGAAGTACCTACGCGCGGTCAATACGACAGAGAAATTTCGCCCGACGCTTGGCAAAGCTTTGCCGAGGCGGTTTACTGCAACGGCAACGGTGCCTGCTACAACTGGAACCCAACAGACGCCATGTGCCCTTCGTGGAAAAGTACACGCGATCGTATTCACTCGCCAAAAGGGCGAGCGTCTTTGGTTCGAACCTGGCTAAAACTACTTTCAGACAACCGCATTCACCCGCAAGCCGAATTACGTAAAGCGCACGGCCTGCGCTCGCTGGTAGCGTTTCCGAAGAAACTGTTCAACCAGATCGGCAGGAAATCTTCCAACGATTTTTCCCACGATGTTTACGACGCAATGTCGGGCTGCCTTTCGTGTAAGGCCTGCGCCAGCCAGTGCCCTATCAAAGTTGATGTACCGGAATTTCGCAGCCGCTTTATTGCGCTTTACCACACCCGCTACTTGCGCCCCTTAAAAGATTATTTGGTCGGCACCTTAGAATTTTTGTTACCTCTGTGTGCCATATTCCCAGCAATGTATAACGGCGTAATGTCACTGACACCCGTAAAAGCGTTGCTCAAGCATTGGGTAGGTTTTATTGACGGCCCACTGTTAAGCCGTGTAAACCCGAAAAAGCACGGTATAAAAATGGCGAATTTGCGTGCTATTCAACGCATGAGCGACGAAGAAAAAGCAAAAACGGTTGTTATTGCTCAAGATGCCTTTACCCGCTATTTTGAAACGCCACTGATTATTGATATTTGTACACTCTTAACCCAACTGGGCTACACACCTTTACTGGCGCCGTTTAAAGCCAACGGTAAACCGCTGCACATACACGGTTTTTTAAACTGGTTTACCAAGGTTGCGCGCCGCAATTCTGCCATGCTGAACAAGTTCAGTAACGCTGGTGTTCAACTGGTAGGTATTGACCCCTCCATGACCTATACCTACCGCGCCGAATACAAAAAGTTTTTACAGGACGAACCCGAAGGCAGCACAGCACCCCATGTACTGTTGCTACAAGAATGGCTGAGCGAGCAACTGCACGTACTACAGGCACAGGTACCCGTGAAACATAGTACCTACACTCTATTGCCGCATTGCATTGAGCAATCTCACGCAACACGTGAACGCGACCAGTGGAAAGCTATTTTCGAAGCCCTTGGCCAAAAGGTAGAAATACTGTCGCTTGGCTGCTGCGGTATGTCCGGTACCTACGGCCATGAAGCCCGCAACAGTGAAACATCTACAAAGATTTATGATTTAAGCTGGAAAAAACCCGTAGACGCTACCGATACCGAATTTTTGCTCGCCACAGGGTATTCCTGTAGAAGTCAGGTGAAACGTGAAGGCGGAAAAATTGTTAGGCACCCGCTACAGGCGATGCTGGAGATTTTGCACAAAAACGATGACACAGAATAAAACTGTACGGGTGCTCCCACGTAGGCACGCAGGAGCAAAAACGGGTACGGATAACTAACGGGTAAACACAACCGTTTTTTGTCCGTTCAGCAACACCCTGTGCTCTGCATGCCAACGAACAGCACGCTGCAACACTACGGCTTCGGTATTGCGGCCAATTTCTACCAACTCTTCTGGTGAGTTGGCATGCGTTACGCGCTCAACTTCCTGCTCAATAATCGGCCCTTCATCCAACTCGGCCGTTACATAGTGTGCGGTAGCCCCTATCAGCTTCACCCCGCGATCGTAGGCCTGATGGTATGGCTTAGCGCCTTTAAAACCAGGTAGAAAAGAATGGTGAATATTAATAGCCCGGCCTTCCAACTGTTTACACAGGTTGTCGGAAAGAATTTGCATGTAGCGCGCAAGCACCAATAGCTCGGTATCGGTTTGCTGCATCAAGTCGAGCATTTGCTGTTCTTGCTCGGCTTTGGTTTCTTTGGTGACAGGTAAATAATGGTACGGGACTTCGTACCACTCGGTAAGCTTACGCATAGTTTCGTGGTTAGAGACCACACCTACAATATCCACCGGTAAAGTACCGCGCTTCCACGCATTGAGCAGCTCATTTAGACAATGCCCCCACTGGGACACGGCAATCATCACCTTGGCTTTTTTGCTACCATCGGTGAGCGACCAGTCCATTTTGTAACGGGCGGCAACCGACTGGAAAGCGGTGGTAACATCTGCAAGGCTTTTTGGGCCTTCAACAGACTCCAAAAGCGTACGCATAAAAAAGCGGCGAGTGGTGACATCCTCAAACTGAGATGACTCCCGAATATTAAACCCCTGAAGTGAGAATAAACTGGCGACCGAGGCTACAATTCCCGGTTGGTCGTCACAGCTGAACTTAAGAATCAGCTCTTTGACTTTTGCTGTCATGATGCCCTCTTATTTTTATCGCGCCCCCATGGGCAAGGCGCGATCATAGCAAGCACTTATTAAAAGGGCACCCCTATTAAGTGCTTTTAGCCTTTGGTTTTACCCGCAATTCATGCGCAAAGCACACGTTAAAGCCATGCTAGTGCCTAGCGACACCCCTTAACGCCACTTACTAGGCCGCCGTAAAAGCCACGAATGGCGTGGCCTGGCAGCCACACAAACGTTAAAAGTAATGAATACCGCCAGCCTGAAGACTATTCACCCTCCGTGGAGGTCTTCATCATAAAATCACCAAGCGTTGCCGCGTAAGACGAAATACCGCCCAATGACCAGCCACCATCCACCGGTATTACCGTACCATTCATATAGCTGGCAAAATCTGAAGCGAGAAACATACACAAGTTGCCAACATCCTCAGGTGTACCCAAACGGCGCAGTGGCACACCGGCCTTCACTTGAGCCATTAACGCCGGTGTGGGCGCTAAGCGGCTCATACCCTCTGTTCCCTCTATTGGCCCGGGCACAACACTGTTAACCCGCACACCCTTGGGCCCCCACTCCATAGCAAGCGTGCGCGTAATCATATCGACCCCAGCTTTGGCCGCACACACATGGGACTGGGCGATCATCGGCAAAAATGCCTGTGGCGCCGATATATTCACCACACTTGCACCCGGCTTTTTCAGGTGACAATACGCGGCCTGCATAACATGAAAGGTACCGAGTAAGTCGATATCCACAACGGACTTAAAAGCGTTGGCCGACATGCCATTGGCCAAAGCGGGGAAATTACCCGCTGCCCCGCTTACCAGTACATCAAACTGGCCAAAAGCCTGTTCAACATCACTAAAACCCTTGCGTATGGCATCTTGGTCGCGCACATCGGCAGCAAAGCCCATTGCTTCAGCCCCCAGAATAGCCAAGGCCGACACGGTATCTTCAACCTTCTGCTCACTTCTACTGGCTACAGCCACACGCGCACCAGCGCGGGCAAAACTTTCGGCTATGCCCCGGTTAATACCGCTTGTGCCTCCCACTACCACTACCGTACGACCACTGAAATCAAATGTCATTTTTATACCCGTGCTTGAGTGTTCATTCATTATAGTTTGGAGAAACCAGCCATTACAGTTTGGAAAAATCTGCGGGCCTTTTTTCAAAGAAAGCGGCAACAGCCTCGGCGAACTCCGCACTGTTTAACGCATCGGTAAAACTCAACATTTCTTCCCCAAAGCTTGTTGCCACCTGTTTACGATCCGCAGCTTTCAATAAGGCTTTTGTTTCGATCATCGCTTTTGGTGGCTGCCTGCACAACTTTTCACATTGCTCGCGAGCATAGGCAACCGGGTCGTCCACCAACCGATTAACCAACCCTGCCGCCTCCGCGTCGCTGGCATCAAACGCTTCACCCAATAACAGCCACTCGGCAGCGCGCGGATGCCCTACCAGTTTGGGAAGCAAATAAGAACTCGCGTTTTCTGGGCGTAACCCCAGGTTCGCAAACGGCAGTGAAAACTCGGCATCTTTAGCGCTGTACACAAGGTCGCAATGCAGCAACAACGTTGTGCCAACACCTACCGCAGACCCTTCCACTGCGGCTACGGCCGGTTTCGGAAACCGCTCTAAAGCGGTTAAAAATCGAACAATTGCATTGTCGCCCTCTATTAGCGCCTTGGGGGCCGCGAGAACAGCCGTAAAATCTTTTAGGTCATTACCACTAGAGAAGTATTTTCCAGCCCCCCAAAACAATACCGCCCGCACTTCGGGGTTTTCGGCGGCAGCATTAAGCTCACCA
This sequence comes from Teredinibacter franksiae, assembly GCF_014218805.1. Classification (NCBI taxonomy): domain Bacteria; kingdom Pseudomonadati; phylum Pseudomonadota; class Gammaproteobacteria; order Cellvibrionales; family Cellvibrionaceae; genus Teredinibacter; species Teredinibacter franksiae. The sequence goes on from NZ_JACJUV010000001.1 coordinate 1,066,027, forward strand.
GCCATTGCCTCATACATGGCTAGATTGAGCGCATTTTTCTTGCTGATGCGATTGAACATTATTTCAACAACACCTCCTGTTTGCGTTATTTGCACCTCATCGGTCATCGCATGATCTCCACAGCGGTTAGCAATATTGCCATTGTCAGCGCTCTCGCGGCATTTCGCCATGGCTTCATATGCCAATTTTATTGGCAAATCCCTGCGGTATCGGGTACACCCTTGCTTCTGACGAATATGCCGTTACAATCGCGACTTCTCAAAAGCCCCAAGATTTCATCGCAATGAATATTAGAAGTTTCCTCGCAAATCGCGTACGTAATGCCATGTCTGACGCTGGTATACCCAATGACTATAGTCCTGCTCTGGCCATTGCCAAAAAAGCCGGATTTGGCGACTATCAGGCCAACGGTGCTATGGCAGCCGCCAAAGCCATGAAAACCAACCCTCGCGAGCTGGCACAATCCATTGTCAACAACCTGGATTTGAGCGGTGTTGCCCAAAAAGTGGAAATTGCCGGGCCCGGCTTTATCAATATTCACCTTGCGCCTGAATGGCTGGCTCAACAACTGAGCAGTAAAGAAAACTACCTAAATACCGAGGACGAAGAGCAAATCGTTATTATCGATTACTCATCGCCCAACCTCGCGAAAGAAATGCATGTGGGTCATTTGCGCTCTACCATTATTGGTGATGCCATAGCCCGTATTTTGGCGTTCAGGGGTGACAAGGTTATTCGCCAAAACCATGTTGGCGACTGGGGCACACAGTTTGGTATGTTGATCGCAGAGCTAGAGCAACATTTAGGCGCAGGCGCGCAGGCTGAACTAGCACTGAAAGATCTCGAAGGTTTTTATCAGCAAGCCAAAGCCCATTTTGATGAAGACCCCGCATTCGCCGATAAAGCGCGTAACTACGTTGTGGAGCTGCAGTCTGGCAATAAAAAAATCCTTGCGCTTTGGGAAAAGTTTCGTGAAGTATCACTGAGCCACAGCGAGGATATTTACCGTAAATTAAACGTCACTCTCAGCACTGAAGATGTGTATGGGGAAAGCGCCTATAACGACGACCTAGCGCCCACAGTGCAGTCATTAAAAGAAAAAGAACTAGCGATTGAAGACGACGGCGCCCAAGTGGTATTTCTACAGGAGCTGGCCGACAAAAAAGGCAACCCAAGCCCTGTTATCGTGCAAAAGAAAGATGGTGGCTACCTCTATGCAACTACCGACCTAGCCGCACTGCGTTATCGCACAGAAAAACTTGAAGCTAACCGCATTCTTTATTTTATTGACGCCCGCCAATCACTTCACATGCAACAGGTCTTCACCGTTGCGCGTAAGGCTGGTTTCGTCAGTGATTGGGTGAGCCTGGAACACCACCCCTTTGGTACAATGATGGGCCCCGACGGCAAACCCTTCAAAACCCGTTCGGGCACTACGGTAAAACTCGCAGACTTACTTGAAGAAGCCAACGAACGCGCACTTGCGGTGGTGAAAGAGAAAAATGCCGATTTGCCAGACGAAGAAGCGCTAATAGTCGCCAGAAAAGTGGGGATTGGCGCGGTGAAGTATGCCGACCTATCTAAAACACGTACTAACGATTACATTTTTAACTGGGATGCAATGCTTAGCTTTGAAGGCAATACAGGCCCTTACCTGCAATACGCCTACACGCGTATATTCAGTATTTTCCGCAAGGCAGGCTTAGAAATTGAGCGTTTCGATGCCGCACTCGAATTAAATGAGCCACAGGAACAAGCACTGGCATTAAGAGCATTACAATTCAACGAAGCCCTAGAGCAAGTCAGCGCCGAAGCCATGCCACACGTACTCTGCACCTACCTCTACGATCTAGCCAGTTTATTTATGACGTTTTACGAAGCCTGCCCAATATTAAAAGAAGGTATTAGCGAAGATGTGCGCAACAGCCGCCTATATTTAAGTAAAACGGTTGCCGACACGCTCAGCCAAGGGCTGGAACTATTGGGTATTGAAACAATGGAGCGCATGTAACTGCGCTCAATATCCACTAGGCGAGAAATGCATAAAGTCTTTTTGCTTTCCGGCTATCTCGCCCCCCCACTTTAAACCAAGTGATTTCATCGCCGCTACAATTTCACTTTCCACGGTCAAGCTGCCATAAATATTAGGGTCCCACTCCCCACCTTTTCGCAAACGACATTTCGGTCCAAACTCGATACAATTACCGTATAGACCGTTTTGCTCGTCATTAATATCGATGGCAATTCCAAAAGAATGATTACTGAAGCGCGTGCGATTGCCTTCAGTGTCAACGTCACCTCGGGTCATTCCCACACGATAGCCCACCAGTTTTAAAATAGGCTCCTCCCGTACCACCAACGCGTTAAGCTGGGTCTCAAGCGTGCCCGCCAACTTTTTACACACCAAAACTTCGGGTAAGTCACCAACTTTAATAGCCCGCTGGTCTTCTCGACAAACGGTGCAGCCTGTTTCTTTATCTATTTCGTATGAGGCCAAAGCGGCATAAGGGTGGGATACTGTTCGAAAATCTACAGCTTTTTTTTGAACGACGCTCCACTTGTAAGTGGAGTAGGTACAGGTAGAAGGGGGATTAGCCGACACCCCCACAGACAAGCACAGAAACAGCCATCCAAAAGCTCGAAGCATAACTTTAACCTTCTTCAACTGAAGGGTACCTCGATTAATTATTCGACTCAAAAATTCTGTGGGGATACCAAGAAATAGTTTACCTCCATGTAAATACGTCAACTCAACCTTGAGCTAACGGTTTCCGCCGTTCTCCCTCCAATATCGAGGGCAGCTCTTTATTGGATTAAGCAAACGCGCGCATAAAGTCTTCGGCTTTTTTCACCATATTGGGTGAACCGACAAACAGTGGCGTGCGCTGATGAAGCTCAGTGGGCTCTAGCTCGAGAACTCTGCGATGGCCATCGGAAGCAATACCACCGGCCTGCTCCATAATAAACGCAATAGGGTTACACTCGTAGAGTAAACGTAGCTTTCCCTTAGGGTGGCCCGCATAAGATGGGTAGAAGAAAATGCCGCCCTTCAATAAATTACGGTGGAAGTCGGCAACAAGCGAACCAATATATCGCGAAGCATAGGGCCGCGACGATGCTTCATCCCGCTCCTGACAGTATTTAATGTACTGTTTTACGCCCATAGGGAAATGTACGTAGTTTCCTTCATTAACTGAATAAATTTGCCCACGCTCAGGAATACGCATATTTTCATGGGACAAATAATAAACACCAATGGAGGGGTCAAACGTAAACCCATTAACACCATTACCCGTGGTGTATACAAGCATGGTAGATGAGCCGAAAATAACATACCCCGCCGCTACCTGCTCGGTACCTTTTTGCAAGAAGTCTTCCAGCTGTACCGGTCCATCCTCGGGAGAAACGCGACGATAAATAGAAAATATAGTGCCTACGGCAACGTTCACATCTATGTTAGAAGAACCGTCTACCGGGTCGATTAACACCACGTATTTACTGCCTACGTTTTGAGGTTGGTTAAACTCAACAAAAGACTCTTCTTCTTCAGAGGCTAAACCGCAAACCAAACCGCGCGCGGCAAGCGCTGCTTTAAATTTTTCGTTCGCATAAACATCCAGCTTTTGTTGCTGCTCGCCTTGAACATTTTCCTGACCAGCATAACCGGTAATATCGGCAATTCCGGCCTTGTTAATTTCTCTGTGTACAAGCTTGGCCGCTAATTTTATGGCGCCAAAAATTTGCGTGAGATCGCCGGTTGCCCCCGGATACTCATGCTGCTTTTGTATAACAAACTCACCCAGAGTCACTAGGTCTTTCACTTGCTTTGTTTCCTGAATATCGGTCATCAATTTTCCCCACGAGCGGCTGCCTTTGGTCATACCAATGGCTTGACCAATAATACACAGAGGCATTACCAAAAGTAAACCAAAAGAAAGTAGGGATTTGGCAACCTAAGCTTAGCTTGGCAGCAGCAGGAGAGAAGGAATTAAACACCTATTTAATTGTATGACTAAATGTAATCAGTTACATGTGTAAAGAACCGTGAGGCAGCATGAATCTGCCCCAGCGAAATCAGCTGTCGCCTCGCCCCAGTCGGTAAGCTGTACCGACACCCAAAAAGAGCCATACCCAATCGATAAGGCCTAAATCGGCTATTAACATCTCAAGGGTAGACACCTGCTCTACATTGGCGCTTAGTGATGCCTTCGCCCACTCAAACATCGACAACCCCCCAACCGCCAATTGCTTAAGCAGCGGTGCCGTGTAAGTTTTGAAGTAGGTAATATCCTCTTGCGTTAAATCACTGATATTCACCGCAAGCCCATAGCCGTAAAAAACCATAAACTGTTTAAGCGATGGCTCATCGACTACTGTTGCAAGGTAACGCTTTGCATTGTGCTGTTCGGCTTCGTACAGCGGCTTCAGGTCGGCCTCTGCGTAGGCAGCAGCAACGGTCGACACAAATTCTTTATGTGCATAGTAGGTTGCGCAATACTTTCCACCGGCAATTGCCACTATCGCAAATAAGCCACAGACGATACCCGACATCTCTCCTCTGCCGCCCGATTTTGCCGCAGCAAAACCAATCAAGCCACCGATTACCCAGGCAATTACGCCGAGTTCGAAGTTGAGTGCCAGCGAAATAAAAATCCACAAGCAAGCCCCCAAAAGGGCTGCAATAAGGGCTGCAATAAGGGCTGGAAAGTAGACCGCAGCTCCAGCCTGCTCGTCAGTCAATTTTTTCGACACTGTTGAATGCTGTTTCTTTTCACTTTTCGTGTCAAAACGTGACTCACTTTGCACAGCGTTATGCGCTGCATTCAGTTTGTGCATATAGATACCACAACCACAACACAGCTCTGCAAGTGGCTGCTCTAACATACATTTAGGGCAGGCGACTAAATTTGTATCCGGTTCTGCTACTGAACTCGGTATCGCCTCTACATCAAGCGGTTGAAGCGTTTGGCCGGTAATTTCTGGCTCGATGCGGATATTGAGGCCGATCACCTCAAGTCGTTTCTTATAAATATCGACTTTGTCTTTTACTAAGCCCTTTTTAAGTACACACCGTCTTTCAAGTGCGGCCTGAGCTTTTTCTACAGGCAGATTAAATAATGCGGCAAAGGTTCGTTTAACCTGAGCCGGGTCAACGCCTGCCAGAAATTCGCCTGAATTTACAATTTTGTAGGTAGCAACATCCCCCAATTTGCCCGCCTCCTGCGTCTTTGATAATTACTATTAGAAGAATGCAGTTATTGCGTATTTTTTCAAAACGCAACGCATGAAAGCTGCTACAACCGATAATAGATCCCCGTAGCCGCTTAATTCAAACGTACAAGAATGTAAAAAACGTAATTAAATGTATGCTTTTTCGACGAAAAAGAGGAGGCAGGCTACGCGGAGAGTAATTTATCGAGGCTTTCAAACAGCTCTACAAGGTGTTTGGCTCGACTCAGCTCCTGGCGAAAAGCTTCTTCCACCATGGGTGCGATTAAACTGCTTTCTGGAAGGGGTAAGTTTTGTCTGACCAATTCAGACATCTTTGGTAAAAATATAAACTGTATCCACTGCGGAAATTCCAGAGTATCAATGCAAAAGGGCTCTGTACTCGCCAACGCACAGGAACTGGGAGCCTCTACCGACCAGGCTCCCATGACTTTGAGTTCTTGCTCAATTTGCAGGAGTAAACGCATCAGGCTCATACAAAACCCCACTGGTAATTGCGATACAAATGCGGCCGAAAAATATTGGTCATTATTGGGCACCTCTATTATTAAATACGGCTATTAAACTCTGTAATTGGAGGTGCCCCTTTAGCGTATGCCGCCACCAAACGGGGGTAATGAATCCAAAAGCGCGCGACCATAACGCTTGGTGAGCAGGCGCTTATCGAGAATTGATATTTTCCCTATATCGGTTTCGGTTCGAAGCAGTCGACCGCAAGCCTGCACTAAACGTACAGCCGCATCAGGAACGGTAATCTGCATAAAGGCATTACCACCACTGTTTTCTATCCATTCGGCTAATGCCGCTTCTATTGGGTCGTCTGGAACAGCAAAAGGTATTTTAGCAATAATGACATGGGTACAATAATTTCCAGGTAGATCTATTCCCTCAGCAAAACTCGCCAACCCAAAAAGTACGCTCCCCTCGCCAGCATCAATGCGGTGTTTATGTTTGCGTACCAACGCCTGCTTACTTTCTACGCCTTGCATTAACACCAGCTTACGAATATCTCGTGAAAGATCTTCATAAACATCCAGCATCTGCTTGCGAGACGAAAATAAAACAAGTGTGCCTGAATGCTCGTCGATAATCTTAGGTAGTAACTCAATCACACTGTCAGTATGGGCCAGAGCATTATTGGCCTCCAAAGCGCCTTCCGGAATTAAAAGCTGTGCATTTTTCGTGTAATCAAAAGGGCTGGGCACAACGCTATAAATATATTCATCTTTGGTGCCGGCTCGAATTTTAAAACGATCAAACGAATTAAGTGCTGTAAGCGTTGCCGATGTCACCACCGCACCAAAGCAGCGCGACCAAAGATCTTTTTCCAGTGCGCGGGAGGCCAATATTGGGCTGGATACAATTTCAAAATCACTGAGATCATTAAACTCAAGTAGCGTTATCCAACGCGCATACGGAAAAGCCTTATTCACCGAGGTATCAGCATAACTACTCCACAAAGCCAGGTTAGCTTCTGCTCGCGACAACCAGGAGCCTAATACCGGTAGTACATTTTCTATATCTACCCGTGGCACCGTAGGATAATCCTCGTCGACCAGCGCATTAACTTCTTTGTTGAGTTTTTCTAACAGCAGCACCAAGTCGGTAAAGGCATCCTGTAACAGCGACGCTAATTCTTCCAGCTCTGCCGGCACCACCCCCTCTGGGAATCTCAAACGCGGCGTATATTGGTCGCGGTCAACCTCCTGAGTAAGCACCTGAATTAAATACAAATTTGTTTCGAGAATTGTACGTGTTTTTTTAAGTGTTGCCTCCATGGGCTGAGACAACTGGGTAAAGTAGGTTGCATCTTGCAAAGGTGCAATAATGCTGGGCCACTGCCCCTCACCCTGCCCTAACCAACGGATAGTACTGCGATACCGGGTATTAGCCGAAAAGTGATTGAGCGCCTTATCGGGCAGATGGTGACCTTCATCAAAAATATAAATCGTATCTTCCGGCGCCGATAATATGACCCCTCCCCCTAGGGCCAAATCCGCTAACACAAGGTCGTGGTTTGCAACAATACAGTCGGCCTCATCTAGCTCGTCCCGCGCGTTAAAGAACGCACAATTTCGAACAAAGCTACATTTACGCCCGGTGCATTGGCGATGATCCGTTGTTACTTTTTGCCAGCTACCCTGCTCAATTTCATCGTCCCAATTATCGCGATCTCCATCCCATTTGCCATGAGAAAGGCGTTCCATCATCGACGTGTAGAGTTTCTTTTCTGCAGGCGAAACACCACTCTGCTCATCTTCGTAGAGCGGAATAAACTGAACATCTTCCTCTGTGGAAAGAATGCGGTCGAGCTTGGCGAGACACAAATAGCGCCCGCGCCCCTTCGCTAGACGAAACTGAAAATCCAGCTTGCTATAGCGGATAAGTTCCGGCAGGTCTTTTAAAACCACCTGCTCCTGCAGGGCAACCGTGGCCGTAGCCAGCACCAATTTTTTATCCCACATTTTTGCCAGTGGCAGTGCCGCGAGCAAATAGGCTACCGTTTTACCCGTACCGGTGCCCGCCTCCACAACACACACATGGTTATTGGAACTTCGCTCTTGGCGTTCGTTAATTTCAATATTGCCGAGCGTACGGGCAATCTCCGCAATCATTAACTTTTGCCCGTAACGAGGCTTAAGTTCTTTGGCGGCGAGAAATTGGCTATAAGCGTTTTGAATAGTTTCCCGAGTATGGTCGTCGAGCACTACTTTTCCCCAAGCCGTCGGTATACCGGGTTAGCATAACTTTCGAGCAATATTTTTTTCTGGCCGACGTTACAGGTGGCGATACGCTCTTTAAACTCGTCGCGCTCCTGCTGCCACTCACCGGATTGAAACTCAGCTTGGTTTTCACCCACTTTCACATCAGGCTTTCGATTTTCAAGTAACTCGTAGGCAATACAATTGGAAGGGTGTAATACGTAATTAGCTTGCACCTGACGATCGATCTCTTCTGCCACCTGGAAAGCGTCTTCATATTCGTCGGTGAGTGGCGATCCAAATGCAATGTGTACCGCACGCTTGCGGCCAACAATTCCGCGGGCAATACTCTGTACATCCTCATGTTCATCTTTGGTGTAGGCGCCATGCACTTGCTTCTGGTGAAGCTCACGGGCTTTATCCAAATCGCAAGGGTCGAGCCCGTACGAAATACTCACAGGAACAATACTGGCCTCACGAATATAGTCAGCCAACGACATTTCCTTACCTTTACTCATCGCCAACATATTGATCAGCGCCGGGTTAGTAAAGTCCATTCCATCTTTGGCCCGCCCTTCTCGCTGTGCAATCCAGACATTTTCACGATCGTTCACTACAGAGTGGTGAATGTAGCGAGACAACTTTACCGCCGCCTGAAATTTTTCTTTTCGCGAGGATAACGCTCGGCGCACAATAAAGCATTTGTTTAAGCGCATTAGGTCCGATGCGAAGGGCTTGGTGAGGAGGTTATCCCCAATGGCAACCCGCAGCGTTGAAAACCCATTATGATACAACCCCCAATTGACAAACGCTGGGTCCATAGCAATATCACGGTGATTGCTGATAAATAGGTACGGGGTTTTCTTATCCAGCTTATCGAGGCCTGAATAGGTCAGTTGATCGACTGTCTTTTCGAGCGTTTTCGCTAGATATGTCTCGATCAGCGCTTGAAAGTCCGCAACACTGTTGACCTTTGCCAGTTCAGTTGAGACACGCTTACGCACCACGGAGCGAAACAGCTTTCGCGCAAAACCGAGCCCGCTGGGCAATTTCAGTTTTGCCACGGTATCGAGAAACTCACCATCCGCCAGTAATCTGTCCAGTGTGGGTCGAACTTCATCATCGTTATAGGGGCGAATATCTTCAAAATCTGACATGCAGGGAACTCTCATTTTTAAATTATTACCGGGTGCATCCAATCATCCGGCTGGATCTATTCCATCAATTATACCGTTTTGCTTGCCGCTGATCATGGGTAAATTGCCACACACCGTTCGACGCAAGCGCTTTGTGGTAGCTGTGATAAACTTTGTTCAGGCTTTGTAAAAATAATTCGCCGGTACCCAGATGAAAATACTTGTAGTAGAAGACAGTCCAACGCTCCGACACGCTACAAGCACCTATATACGTAAAGCTGGCCACGAACCCATTATCGCCACCTGTGGAGAGGAGGCCTTACAGGTCGTGGACGGCAACCCCGTCGATATGATTATCATGGATGTTGAAATGCCCGGTCTGGATGGCTTCGAAACAACACGCCTTATTCGCGAGTGGCTGGGCGACCACTGGATTCCCATTATTTTTGTTACCGCCCACAGCCATGAGGATAGCCTACTCAAAGGCATTGAGGCCGGTGGTGATGACTACCTAATCAAGCCCGTAAGCTCGGTTATCCTTACCGCCAAAATAGGTGCCATGGAACGCATTGTCACCATGCGTGACCAACTCCACGAAGCCAATAAAGAACTGAAACGCCTGAGCGAAAAAGACGGCCTAACTAACCTCTACAACCGCCGCACCTTCGATACCCGCGCCAGAGACTACTGGAAAATGGCGACTCGCACCCAGGAGCCGGTGGCGATTTTGGTGCTAGATGTCGACCACTTTAAGCTCTATAACGACGAATACGGACATCAAGCGGGCGATGAGTGCCTGCGGCTGATTGCCACCGCTTTAAGGCATTGCCTGAATCGTCCTGGCGATATAGTTGCTCGCTACGGTGGCGAGGAGTTTATTGCACTACTCCCCAACACCCCAGAAAAAGGGGCCATGCATGTAGCCGAGCACATTCGCAAAACCATTGAAGCGCTGCATATCAAACACCGTGCGTCCAAAAGCAGCGACAGGGTAACAGTCAGTATTGGCGTGTCATTATCCGCCTTCACTACGGGCACCAGCTTAAGCAACCAAATCCAGCTGGCTGACAAAGCCCTCTACAAATCCAAGCGCGCCGGTCGCAATCGCGTTACGTTACACAACTACGCCCCCAACACCAGCGTACTGGTAGTGGACGATGATGCCACCAGCCTCGCCGTCATCAGCAAAGTCCTCAAGGGCCACTGTGCGCTGGTAAGCACACAAAATGGTGAAGACTGCTTGCGCCTAGCGAGGGAAATACAGCCAGACGTGATACTCCTAGACGTGTACTTACCCGGCGTAAACGGTTATGAAATTTGCCAACTTTTAAAAGATGACGACATAACAGCGGACATACCGGTAATACTGATTTCGGTGTGCGAGGAAGAAGAACTGCACCATTTCGGGCGCCAGGTAAAAGCCAATGCCTGCTTGCAAAAACCGTTAGACAGACACCTGCTAGTGGCAAAAATTCGTCAGTACTTACTGCCCGCAAGCACCAAATAACCTTTTCAGTAGACACAAAAAAGCCGCCTCAAGCAGGCGGCTTTTTTATTACTTTAACGTGCGGCTAATTTAGCTGAAAGAACTTAATCTAGCTCTGTACGAATGCAAACCCAAAACAGACAATGTACATTTTCTTCTGGGCTTTTTAGCTCTTTCGACAAATTCACCTTTTTCTCTGGCGGTGCACTGGTGATTTCGTCCGTGCTGATATTACCATCGCCGTTATGGTCGAAGCGCTCAAAACTACCTAAATAAGAGCAATACTCATCGCCAGAAAGGTTGCCGTCCTGATCCAGATCGAGTTTGTTAAAGCGCGCTTTCAGTAGCATTTCTCGTTTGGCTACATCCAGCTTAAAATACTCCTCAAAAGAAACACCTCCATCGGAGTTGTCATCCATACGCGAATAAATCTGCTTACGCTTATCTGAAATCTCATCAACGGTGATCAAATTGTCGCCGTTTCCATCATATTTGGCTAACAACCACAGATCATCTGCACTGGATTCTGGTTGCGCCACTACATTCCCTGAAAGTATACAGCCTGCAAGCACCGCTCCTGCCAGCCCGCGGAAAACGTTAAGGCCTGTCATTACTTCCACCTCTTTAATTTAGTTTTTTTATTTGTTATAGCGTTTTGGCAACAATATGTTACCGGAGTTCACCCTCCTTGTGCACGACCTCCCATTAACAGCCTTTTCGCACACCTACTCTATACGCGCGCGCAGGCCCATGATAATTACAGCAGTCACTTGCCAACCTTTCCTAATTAACAGTGTAATCCTGTTAACTCGATCACCCTACCAACAAGTTCACACTTTTGGCTGATCTATCACCCCGAAGTATGCCTAATAAACAAACAAACGGGAAGTTCTGATTATAAGTCAGTTTAAAATACCCGCTCTTTACCCATATCAAGAATTCAATCACGCCATAAAACCAAATAGTTATAAGCTTCGTCACTCTCCAAACCCAGAAAACAACACTAAAGCACTAGATCTTACGCTAACTACTCATTGGCTCTTCTGTGATACCAGTTCACATCCCGAGAATGTGAATCGACTTGGTCTACCACGTCTAGAATCATCGCGAATAACGCCATTCTCACCAGCACACCGTTGTCTGCTTGACGAAAAATGGCCAAGTTGGGGTTCTGGTTAAGGTCGTTGTCGAGCTCGTTCGCATCGGAGCGCGAGTCGCGTGGTAATGGGTGCATAATCACGGTATTGGGTTGGCAGTATTTCGTGTAAATGGCTTGATTCAAGCGGAACCGTCCTCGATACAAGTCAGCTTCTTCCTTAGATGAGAAACGCTCTTCCTGAATACGGGTTGAGTAAACGATATCGACCTGACTGATACTCTGGTTAAGTTCGGACGACACCGTGACCCTATGGCCGGCCGAGCGTAAATTTTCAACATAACTTTCTGGCATAGCCAACTCGCCCGGCGACACCAAAACAACGTCCAAGCACTCATAGAGAGCCAGTAAGCGACTCAGGGAGTGTACGGTTCGACCGTGCTTTAGATCACCGATCATGGCGATTCGCAACCTGTCCATGCTACCGCCCTTAGCCTTCACCTCTTTCTGAATAGTGTACAGGTCGAGTAACGCCTGGCTAGGATGCTCATTCGCGCCGTCACCACCATTAACCACCGGAACACGACTAGCGGAAGCGAACTCGGCTACAGAACCGGCTTCCGGATGACGCATGCAAATAACGTCGCTGTACCCGGAGAGCACTCTCGCGGTATCGTACAAAGATTCACCCTTGGCGATTGCCGAGCTTTTAAAGCCCGTGGTCTCACGCACTTCACCGCCCAGCAGGTTAAAGGCACAGCCAAAACTCACGCGAGTACGCGTGCTGGGCTCAAAAAACATATTACCGAGAATCGCACCCTCCAAAACACGCGTAACACGCTTGCGCAGCGCATAGGGTTCCATACTGTCGGCAACCTTAAAAATTTGTTCAATATCTTCGCGGGAGAATTGTTCAACAGAAAGGACGTGGGAACCAGCAAATCTCACAGGCTGAACCTCTTATTAGGATAAAATAGGACGACTTTAGTTGGCCAACATTCTACTGCCGTGAGCAGCCCAGCCCAAGCGATAAGATCAATCAGAAGCCGTTTACACAAATAGACTCACCTTAAAACCCGCTGTCTTAACGGCGGTTAAACGGGTTAAATGAGTAAAAAACGCCACAACCGCCCTAAAAGCCCTACCTACACAGCGGAAACACATAACCTCACTATTTAGCGGGTCCACGTATCTATAGAGGTTAAGCCATCCGTTTTCGGGGAAATATCGAAAAACAGCCGGTAGGGCACCACTATTAATTCCAGCAAGCCTGGGCTAATCCCGCGTCCAAACTCTACAAATGGCTTAAAAAAGACTAAGCTTTATGAATAGTTATACGCTTTTTCCACGATCTCACACCAAGGCAGGAACGAACCGGTGGCAAACCAGCCAGAAAAACTGTTTAAATATTGTTCAACCAGTACTGCTGTGCAGATATTGGAAAGCAGAAAGCTGCGCTGGAGTTCACCCTCGGTGTTCAACGACCCACTGGAACTCAGCCACCTGACAGAGGCTAACTTTGATCGGGACGCACTGCTTCAAGCCACCATTAAGCTCGCCTCCTCTATGATTTTTTCTTCGAGCAACCCTAGAGGAGACACGCCCTTAATTAATGCTATAAAACGTTGGCGTGAAGAAGAGCGATTTGAAGACCCAGAAGAAGCCGAAACGGTACTGGGTGAGCTGTTGGCGAAAATGGTAGATCAACGCATGCTACTGGTGAAGCAATTTGTAGAAACTTGGCAGCAGTATAATAAGCAGACGAGAATATGCTGTTTTACGAGTAGGCCGGACAGTGTTGTCGCTTGGGACTTATTTGCCCAGGGTCACAGTGGTGTTTGCTTTCGCTTCGACGCCAGTGGAGATGCCAGTGCAGCTGATGCATCCGCGATCGAATACCGCAATCAACGCCCAGAACTCGTTGACCTACGCATGCAAATCGATGCCATTCTATACAACCAACCCATGGATGATCACTTTGATTTCAGCCAGTTTTTACGGATAAAGCCGCCCAGCCGAAAGCTCGAAATGGAGTGGCGATGTTTTCGCCAATCACCGAACGTCGATATAGGTAGCGATTTCAGTCAATGGACAGACGACATCGAGTTCCAAGCTGAAGAATTGTCGGCCGTATGTTTTGGTATCGACATCAAAGACAAAGACAAAGAACACATTCAGCGTTTACTTAAAGACCAGTACACCAACGCACGCAGCTACCAAGCCAATCTGGCTGCAGGTAAATACGACCTAGAGATTCAAAAACTTTGAAGCACCCCAGCTGCATATACTTCCAAATTACGCAGAATACCCTCCTCCTCACTTGAAACATCGCCACTTCGCAGCTTGGCAATACAGTCCATAAACTCAACGTGAGACAAACAACCTTCACCCCCCTCCATTAACCTCTGCTGACAATGCTCCTGCCACTCAGCTTGCTCGGCGGCATTAAGCGACTCAGGAAAGCTTCTAGCTTTATAACGCAGTAACATACGATTTAACCGCGGGTCATCAAATACAAACTGAGTATTCGCCAACGTCTCTGCTGTTGCCTTGCGCAAAACCGCAGACTGTTTTTTATCGTCCTCTTTTAAAAAGCCACTATATAACTGCTGCTCTGGATCGGTGCGCGGCTCAAAATGATCCGCTAGGTAAAGTGAATTGAGCTTTTCGGTAATATCCTTAGCAAGCAATTGCTGCCAATGATGCTCGCAGGTTTGCTTGTTGATTTTAAGGCGGGCCGCAGCGCGCTCATCAAGTAACTTGGGCGTTGCCAAAATTGGGCAACGATTTAAATGCACAAGCTTAAGAGGAATACGCGCAACGCCCTCGGGCAATTCGGCGGTCGCGGTAAAAACTCGCTCGCGAATAGCCTCCACACCCAAATTTAGAAGAGGCTGAGGGTCAACGCTCAGGTCATAGACCACCACCGCATTTTTGTTGGTGGGGTGCATGGCGAGTGGCACTATCAACGCCGCACACCCATGATCGGCTGAAAACCGCGACGATATATGCAACAACGGTTTTTTATTTTTAACGTCGATCATCGCCGCCGCACGCTGCTTGCTCTTGTTAGACAACACATAACGATAAAGATCTGGCTGAGCGGCGCGTACCCGTTTTGCCAACTCAATCGTCGCAGCTACATCGGAGTATGCATCGTGCGCTGATTGGTGCGCAATACCATTGGCAACAGTAAGGTTTTCTAGTTTAAAACTTGGTCGACCATCAACCATTGGCCACTCTATTCCCTCCGGGCGTAAGGCATAGGTTAGGCGCACCATATCAATAATATCCCAACGAGAATTGCCATTGCGCCACTCCCGCTCATAGGGATCGTAAAAATTTCGGTAGAGCGTATAACGCGTAACCTCGTCGTCGAAGCGCAAAGAGTTGTAACCCACTACGCAGGTCGCTGGCTGGGCAAACTCACGGTGAATTTTTTGGATAAACTCACGCTCGCGCAACCCTTCACTTTGCGCCTGCTGAGGTGTAATACCCGTTATTAGACAGGCCTGGGGCTGAGGCCAAATATCTTCGGGAGGGCGACAAAACAACACTAATGGGTCGCTTACAACATTTAGGTTTTCATCCGTGCGAACGCCGGCAAACTGACTCGGCCGGTCAATGGCCGGACTGGCCCCCCAGGTTTCATAATCGTGCCAATAAAAAGTATTCATAACTTTTCTGAAGTTGAGGTGATTAGGTATACTCTCACAAGCGATAACTGTCGGTAATTTTGCACTATGAATGATCTCAATAATCTTTTCCAGAACAACCAACACTGGGCTGAAGCTATAAAAGCTGAAGATCCCGCTTTTTTTGAAAAGCTGGCCAAACAGCAAGAACCCGAGTACCTGTGGATCGGCTGCGCTGATAGCCGGGTTCCGGCAAATGAAATCGTAGGCTTATTACCCGGAGATTTATTTGTCCATCGGAATATTGCCAACTGCGTCGTCCACACAGACCTAAACTGTTTAAGCGTTATATTCTATGCGGTGCAGGTCTTAAAAGTTAAACATATTATTGTGTGCGGTCACTATGGTTGCGGCGGTGTGCAGGCCGCCACCGTCAATCAGCAATTCGGTCTAGTTGATCATTGGGTAAGAAATGTACGCGATGTGTACTCACAACACTTGGAGGAACTGCAAAGTATCACCGATGATAAACAAAGGGTGGATCGACTGTGCGAGCTAAATGTACACCAGCAAGTTAACCATGTTAGCTATATACCGGCCATTCAAAATGCCTGGGCCAGCGGACAACCTCTCGCAATTCACGGCTGTATCTATGGCATTAAAGATGGGTTATTGAAACAAATCACCGATACCATTAGCTGTATCGACCAAGTTGCAGAAGAGTATCAGGTAACAAGCTAGGTTCACGTCGCGGTAGCCAAAGTAAGGGTTTTTCGGTATTTACGGCTCACCGGTACCTTGTCCCCCCGCTGGAGGTGCGCCACCGCATCTCCACTTTCCTGCCCCTGAATCTCCCGCAGTACGTTTAAATTGATAATATGCGACCGATGAACACGCACAAATTGCTTGGCGCCGCCTAGGCGTTTGGTCATGTTACTCATTGTTTCCCGCAAAGGGTATACGCGCTCATTGATATAAATATTGGCGTAATTTCCAGCGGCCTCAATACGTTCGATATCGCGTGTAAGAATTAAAAACTCTCGCCCCAGCTTTTTCACCAGCAAACGTTCGCCAAGGGCCTGAGGCTCTGTTGTATGCGCCACGCCAAGCTCCCCGTCACCCTCCTCAACCAAACTCGCCTCGCCCTGCAGCCTTAAGAGCACAAACCGATACAGATAGATGATTGAAAGATAGGCCGCATAAGCGCGCAAATCCTTGAGGTACTCATAAAAGAATTCCAACCACACATGGCCGAAATGGTACTCACTCGCCATCAGCCAATATACCAGCTTGCGCAGCATTACCATTGCCCCAACATGAAGCACACTAAAGATCAGCGAAAAAGCCAAATGCCAAAGTAAACGTCCAGGGAAACCTTGCCAGCACAGCGGCCTGAACCGGTCCAACACAATAATAAGGGGTATTAGGCCCAATTGAACAAGCATGCTGGATGACTCCCAGGCAATGGGCTCCCAAGCTGAAATAGCAATTCCCTGTCGATCAAAATCCAGCAATACAACGACGATATTACTCACACAAACAAGTGTGAATAATACAACCCAGAAGAGTGGTTCAAAAAACCACCGACGCTTTAAATACAGTTGAAGGTTCATACCGCGGAGCATATCACCTGAGAGGTGCGCACTGAAATCCGTTCAAGTGCCAACACGGTCGTCACAATTACCCACGGTTGGTCACAGAGGCCCGTCACTCCAACACTTCTAGGTAGATTCACCGATAGTCAAAGGTTGCAATGGAAGCACTTTCACTCAACTAACGATTTACCGGAGACCCCCATGGAACGAAACGCTAGCCTTGACCATATCCGAATAGGCCTAACGGCACTGGTCGTATTTCATCATACCGCGCTTGTGTATGGTGGCTCCGGGAGCTGGTACTGGCGAGAACAGCCCGACGCCTCCAACATGGTGCTGGTAATTTTCAACTGTATTAATCAGTCGTTTTTTATGGGCTTTTTCTTCCTGCTGGCGGGCTATTTTTCCGCCGCTGCACTTGCACGAAAATCAACAAACACTTTTTTATGGGACAGGGTCGTTCGGCTGGGACTGCCCTTGCTCGCCTATTATTTTCTACTCTCCCCCTTCACTATTGCCCTGGCCTCCTATGCAGACGGTGATTCATTCTTCAGCAGTTTGTCATACGCATGGCAAAACAAGCTTTTCGGCCCCGGTCCGCTGTGGTTTGTCGCTGCACTCTTAAGTATGTCCATAGGCTATTTACTGCTACGCCGCATCACCCCAAAATGGTCAATCTCTATTCAATCGCTGCCGCCATATTTTGCCCTTTTAGGTGTGATCACAGGGTTAGGTTTAGTGTCATTTAGTATTCGTATATGGCTACCCGTGGGTGAGGAAGTTCTGTGGATGCAGCTAGGCTATTTTGCACCCTATATATTTTTATTTGCCGTGGGTGTATTCAGCCATTCTTCGCATTTGCTTGAGCGCATAACATTGCAACAATGCAAGCCTTGGTTTATCACGTCTTTTGTGGCGTTACTGCTACTGGGCTGGGCGCTCACCACTCGCTGGGAATTAGGAGGTTTTAATGGGGGCTGGAACCTAAATGCACTGTTTTATGCACTCTGGGACCCGCTGTTTTCGACGGGGGTTATGCTGGGAATGTTATGGAGCTTTCGTCGCTGGGCTGGTCGAGCCTCCGCACTCTCTCGCATTGTCGCCCGCCGAGCCTACGCGGTATTCATTATTCACCCACCGGTGGTGGTTTTTGGCTCGGCTCTAGCGTCTCATTTATCCATGGGGCCGCTTGTAAAACTGATCATTGTAGGAAGCTTTGGGGTGCTGAGCTGCCTGGCCCTGGCCTCGTTATTACTCTTGGTTCCGGGAGTAAAACGGGTACTCTAAAGGGCCTCCGTAGCTTTGCTGTAGGGTTATTCCGTCTAGTTTTTTGCCTCTTTTTTGCTTCTGCCTATACAGAGGGGTTCAACCTGCCTCCGTTTCAATGATCGGCAAACGGAGGAGGCTTGCGTTTAAGCCCTGGAATTTAAGCCCTGGAATTTAAGCCCTGGGGTTTAAGTCTTGGGGAGCGTAACGCCCGTTTGCCCTTGGTACTTGCCCCCACGATCTTTATAGGAGGTAGTACACACTTCATCACTTTCAAAAAACAGCATCTGCGCGACACCTTCATTTGCGTAGATTTTCGCAGGTAAAGGCGTGGTATTTGAAAATTCCAGCGTTACATGACCTTCCCACTCGGGCTCCAGAGGCGTGACGTTTACAATAATTCCGCAGCGAGCGTACGTCGACTTACCCAGACACACGGTTAGCACTGAGCGCGGAATACGGAAGTACTCTACGGTACGGGCAAGAGCAAAGGAGTTAGGGGGGATAACGCAGACATCCTTCTTGATATCGACAAAACTGGCCTCATCGAAATTCTTTGGGTCTACCACCGCAGAGTGAACGTTGGTAAAAATTTTAAACTCGTCGGAGCAGCGAACATCATAGCCATAACTGGAGGTGCCGTAGGATATCAGCCGGTTGTCATTGCTGTCGTAGCGCACCTGGCCCGGCTCAAAAGGTTCAATCATGCCTTCCTGCTCAGCCATACGGCGAATCCACTGGTCGGATTTGATGCTCATGCGTTCCTCTCTTCTTTCAAATATTAAATGCTGTGGGGATGATAGTGGTCAGGCTAGCGCTAATCAATCATCCGAAAAGGATATTTCAGGCCCAGCCGTGCCCGCCAATGATTGCAGCCAAAGTGACAAGGTTACCTGCCGGGCAATACTGCGGTATTCCGCACTCACACTGGAATCCGGCTCGTGCACAACCGGGGGCTTGCCCGCATCGGTCTGCTCTCGAATAGACATGGTCAGCGGCAATCTGCCCAATACATTTACACCGTACTCTTCTGCCAAGGCCGCACCACCTTTTTCACCGAATATCGCTTCCGCATGGCCACAATTCGAGCAAATATGGGTCGCCATGTTTTCAACAACACCCAGCACAGGAATATGTACCTTATTAAACATTTCGATACCCTTACGCGCATCAAGTAGGGCGATATCCTGAGGCGTAGTAACAACAACAGAACCCGATACAGGGACCGCTTGTGACAGGGTTAACTGAATATCCCCGGTACCCGGCGGCATATCGATAACCAAATAATCTATATCGACCCAGTGGGTATTTTGCAGCAACTGCTGCAGAGCGCCACTCACCATAGGACCGCGCCAAACCATAGGCGTTTTGTCGGTAACCAGATTCCCCATGGAAACTACTTTTAACCCGTGGGCGGCGATTGGCTCGATCATGTTCGGCCCGTACATTTCCGGGCGCTTATCAGCAACACCAAGCATTTGAGGTTGACTCGGGCCATAGATATCAGCATCGAGAATACCCACACTGGCGCCCGCCTGAGCCAGCGCCAAAGCAATATTGACGGTGGTGGTGGACTTACCCACGCCGCCCTTTCCCGATGCCACGGCAATAATATTTTTAACCCCCGGCACACTGCTAACGCTGGCCGATTGTAAAGATTTCGCAGGCAATATATTGGTCTGAAACCCCAGTTCGATATTCTCGGCGTTGAGACCCGCAAGGGCTTGAGAGATGGCGGACTGCAACTGCGCGGTAATATCCGCTCCGTACACACCTTGATTGACCAAAATTCGAACAACCCCATCTTGATTTGAAAGCTCACAAATGCGGCTAAGGGGAAGCCCATCCAACAACGGAAAACTCACAGCCGAAAGGGCTGATTCCACACTCTCCATCAGGTTACTACTCATGGTTACCTCCAAGGATGATCGATCGAATTAAACAGGCGGGCAAAGTACCACTGTGACGGCTCTCATTCAATTAATGCGTACAACAAACGGCCAGAGAAAAGGCAGAAAAAACAGCTATTTAGTGGTATAGTTTCGCGCCCGAAAAGCCGGCCACTCGCAGGCTAAACAATTCCCGCCGGACAGATGATCAAATAAGTCATGAGTGAACAACGCAAAATTTTGGTAACAAGCGCCCTTCCCTACGCCAACGGCTCCATTCATCTGGGGCACATGGTAGAAACGATTCAAACCGATATTTGGGTGCGCTTCCAAAAACTGCGCGGTCACGACTGCCTGTACGTCTGCGCTGACGATGCCCACGGCACCGCTATAATGTTGCGTGCCGAGCAGCTGGGGATTACCCCTGAGCAACAAATCGCCAAGATCCAGGAAGAGCATGAAGCCGACTTTAATGACTTCCTCATAGAATTCGACAATTACCACTCTACTCATTCAGAAGAGAACAAAGAGCTGTCGAGCCATATATACACGCAGTTGCAGAAAAACGGACACATTGCCACGCGCTCCGTAACCCAGGCTTATGACCCAGAAAAAAACCTGTT
Organism: Teredinibacter franksiae; assembly: GCF_014218805.1. NCBI lineage: Bacteria > Pseudomonadati > Pseudomonadota > Gammaproteobacteria > Cellvibrionales > Cellvibrionaceae > Teredinibacter > Teredinibacter franksiae. The sequence continues at coordinate 1,086,684 of NZ_JACJUV010000001.1, forward strand.
TCTTGCCGACCGCTACGTCAAAGGCACCTGCCCAAAATGTAAAGCGCCCGACCAATACGGGGACAACTGCGAAAATTGCAGTGCCACCTATTCGCCGATGGAATTAATCAATCCAATATCGGTAATTTCTGGCGCAACCCCGGTAGCAAAAGATTCCGACCACTACTTCTTCACTCTGCCGGAATTCACCGACTACCTAAAAGACTGGACCCGCGCTGGGCACCTGCAAGACGAAGTCGCCAACAAGTTAGCAGAATGGCTAGATTCAGGTTTGCAAGAGTGGGATATCTCGCGCGATGCACCTTATTTTGGTTTTGAGATACCCGGCCACCCCGGAAAGTATTTTTACGTTTGGCTCGACGCGCCCATCGGTTACATGGCCAGCTTCAAAAACCTGTGCGACAAATCCGACACCCTAAAGTTTGACGACTACTGGCGTGCAGACTCAAAACACGAGCTTTACCACTTTATTGGCAAAGACATAATAAACTTCCACGCGCTATTCTGGCCCGCGATGCTCAGTGATTCGGGCTTCCGAACACCCACAAAGGTATGCGTACATGGCTTTCTGACCGTAGACGGTAAAAAAATGTCCAAGTCGCGCGGTACTTTTATTAATGCGCGCACTTACCTTAACCATTTGCAACCGGAATACCTGCGATACTATTACGCAACCAAATTAACCAACAGCGTCGACGACCTCGATTTAAATCTAGACGATTTCATTGCCAAAGTGAATTCTGATATGGTCGGCAAGGTGGTCAATATCGCCAGCCGAACAGCAAAATTTGTGGCGAAGTCTGGTGGCAAACTGTCTGCCACCATCGCCAACGAAACACTGTGGAATAAATTTGAGCAAGCCGACAGCAAAATTGCACAGGCCTACGAAAACCGAGAATTCAGCAAAGCCATGCGTGAAATTATGGCGTTAGCCGATGCCGCTAACGAATACATCGCTGAACAGGCCCCATGGTCGCTGGCCAAAGAAGCCGGCAACGAACAAAAGGTGCTCGACATTTGCACTATGGGTATTAACTGCTTTAAAGCATTAATGACCTATTTAAAGCCAGTATTGCCCGCCACAGCAGAAGCCTCCGAGGCATTTTTAAACTGCAAGCTAGAGTGGGCCAAGCCCATTATCTTTTTGGGCGATCACAAAATTAACAAATTCAAGCCGCTGATGATACGTATAGACAGCGACAAGGTGAACGCAATGATTGAAGACAGCAAAGAAGATATTGCCGCTTTGGAAAGCAAACCCGAGGGCTGGCTAGGTAAAGAGCCAATTGCCGATGAAATAGAATTCGGTGAATTTGCCAAAGTCGATTTACGTGTAGCACTCATTGCTAACGCAGAACATGTTGAAGGTGCCGATAAACTCCTGCGCCTAACACTCGATTTAGGTGGCGACACCCGTAACGTTTTTGCCGGCATAAAAAGCGCCTACCAACCGGAAGATTTAATTGGTAAAAAAACCATCGTGGTTGCCAACCTTAAACCACGCAAAATGAAATTTGGGTTGTCCGAAGGTATGGTGTTAGCCGCAGGACCTGGTGGCAAAGATTTATTTATTCTAGAACCCCATGAAGGCGCGGAGCCAGGCATGAGGGTTATGTGAACGCACTATAGCTGGGGGCCGCCGCTTACCATTAACCAGAAGGTGGTGTAAGCGACACTCCAGATTCCAGCAGGCCAAAGGCCGCTCCAAAAGTGAAGCGCCCCAAAATTAGCGCAACCTTCGAGCCAGCTAAAAGCCAATATTTTTAACTAACAATTAAACGTTAAACAGCAGCAATGACAGAATTTGCGCTCATTTTATTAAGCACCGTTTTGGTCAACAACTTTGTACTGGTTCAATTTTTGGGCCTGTGCCCCTTTATGGGTGTTTCCAACAAACTGGAAACAGCCATCGGCATGAGTACGGCCACAACCTTCGTGCTTACCCTAGCCTCTATTTGCAGCTACATGGTACATAGCTGGGTTCTCGAACCGCTGGGTTTGACGTATTTAAAAACCATATCGTTTATTTTAGTGATCGCTGCTGTTGTGCAATTTGCCAAAATGTTTATCGAAAAAACCAGCCCTCTGCTGTATCGCGTACTGGGTGTTTTTCTTCCATTGATAACCACCAACTGTGCGGTACTAGGCGTAGCCCTTCAAAACACCAACAAAGCCCACAACTTTTTGGAATCCACTTTCTATGGGTTTGGAGCAGCCGTTGGTTTCTCACTGGTGCTTATTTTATTTTCAGCCATGCGTGAGCGACTTGCAGTAGCAGACGTCCCCCAAGCGTTTCAAGGCGCTGCAATTGGCATGATCACCGCCGGCTTAATGTCGCTGGCGTTTATGGGATTCGCAGGTCTCGTTTAACATTATGATTGAACTCCTTACTCAAAACCCCGTTATTGGCGCTGTCATTGCGCTTGGCAGTATGGCCGCTATATTTGGTGGTGTATTGGGCTTTGCAGCCATTCGTTTCAAAGTCGAAGGGGATCCACTTGTTGAGCAAGTAGACGAACTACTACCACAAACACAATGTGGCCAGTGTGGCTATCCTGGTTGCCGCCCCTACGCACAAGCCATCGTCGATGGCGATGAAATCAATAAATGTCCGCCGGGCGGCCATACTACAATTGCCGCACTAGCCAACCTACTGGATGTTGAAGCCCCCTCTCTAGACGAAGAGCACGGCGAAGAGTCGGACACCAAAAAAGTGGCCTACATTCGCGAAGACGAATGTATTGGTTGTACTAAATGTATTCAGGCTTGCCCGGTTGATGCCATTTTGGGTGCGGCAAAACAAATGCATACCGTTATTATCTCCGAATGTACAGGGTGCGATCTCTGTGTAGAACCCTGCCCGGTAGACTGTATCGATATGCTGCCAGTAGAAGATGGAGTAAGCGCCTGGAAGTGGGATAAACCTCAATTAAATATCATTGCCACGGATCGTAACCAGGAGCACGCTGCATGAGTGCCCTACATAACGATCGCAAAACTTTTGGTATTCACGGCGGCGTACACCCGCCGGAAAATAAAATCCAGTCAACCAGCGAAGCCATTGGCTCTATTCCGTTGGCCGATGAATTAGTGCTACCACTCAATCAGCACATTGGCGCCATGGCGATACCCGCTGTAGAAGTAGGCGAAAACGTTTTAAAGGGGCAATTAATTGCGGATGCCGACGGTATTTTCAGTGCGACCCTTCATGCCTCCACCTCTGGAAGCATTACCGCAATCGAAGAACGGGAAATCCCACACCCCTCCGGCATGATGGCCGACTGTATTGTGATTACACCCGACGGTAAAGATGAATGGATTGAACTGAACGACTGTGAAAATTACACGGACTTAGATCACCAGCAACTAGTGGCAAAAATTCGTGCTGCTGGCATCGCGGGAATGGGTGGCGCCGGCTTCCCAACCGCCGTAAAAGTAAACCCACGAGCAGACAACCCCATACAAACACTGATACTAAACGGAACCGAGTGCGAACCCTACATTACCGCAGACGATATGCTCATGCGGGAGCGGGCCGATGAAGTAGTCGCCGGAGCCAAACTGCTAGCAAAACTTCTTAACAACCCCGAAGAAGTGCTCATCGGTATCGAAGACAACAAGCCCGAAGCTATTGCCGCCATGCGTAGGGCTGCCGAACATAGCGCTATAGAGATTGTTGTTTTCCCTACAAAATACCCTTCTGGTGGCGAAAAACAATTAATTGAAATAATTACCGGTAAACAGGTGCCTAGTGGTGGCATACCGGCACAAATAGGCATTGTGGTGCAAAACGTGGCAACCGCTGTTGCCGCCTATCGCGCCGTAAGGTTTGGTGAGCCATTGGTAAGCCGTGTAACCACCGTTGTCGGTGATTCGCTCTTACATCAACGCAATATAGATGTACCCTTGGGTACGCCCATTGCTCACATTCTAAGTGCTCACGGCTGGCGTCAAGAGGAATCCGATCGCTTAATTATTGGCGGCCCGATGATGGGCTTCACACTGAAATGCTCCGACGCACCGGTTACAAAAACCACCAATTGTATTTTAGCCCCTTCAATCACAGAAATGCCTGCCCCCCCCCCCCGCGCAGGCCTGCATTCGCTGTGGCATGTGTGCCGAGGCCTGCCCGGCCAACCTCTTACCGCAACAGCTTTTCTGGTATTCGCGTAGCGAAAATTATGATCAATTACGAGAGCACAATCTATTCGACTGCATTGAATGCGGTGCCTGCTCCTTCGTATGCCCCAGCAATATTCCATTGGTGCAATACTACCGCGCATCCAAAGGCGAAATTCGACAGCTCGACGGTGAAAAAGAAAAGTCCGACCGGGCAAGATTGCGCTTTGAAGCAAGGCAAGAGCGTATCGCGCGTGCCGATGCCGAAAAAGAAGCCAAGCGCTTAGCAAGAAAAGAAGCCGCCGAAAAAGCCAAAAAACTCCAAGCTGAAAAGACTGCCACCGCGCCAGAAAAAGATATCGTTAAAGAGGCTGTGGACACAGCGCAAAGCAAAGAAGTTGACCCGGCGAAGGAAAAAGCCAAATTCGAACGCGCCGTTTCCAGTGCAAACAGCCGTGTTGAACGCGCTAAAGCATCACTTGAAACGTCAAAAACCGAGGGCGCCGAGGAGGCCCGTATCGAATCGCTCAAAGCTCGACTAAAGCAAGCCGAGCTGAAAGCCGGTGAGGCTGAAATCAAACTAAAAGAGTTCGACAAGCAGCTGTCTGCCATCGAAAGCACAAGTAAAGCGGTAGAAGAAAAAATAACAACCTCGCCAAGAGAAAAAATAGAAAAGTCCATCGTCACTATAGAAAAGCGTATCGCTACCGCCAAAGAAAAGCTGGCCGAAGCCCAAGCCGCCAACACCCCTACCGCAGGAGCCTTGCAAAAGGGGGTTGAAAAACTCGAACAGAAACTGGTAACAAATCAACAGGAGCTTGCCCAGTTAAACGCTGAAACCGAGAGCTCTGAAACTGAGGGTAAGGAAGCACAAAAAGAATCCTCTCCGGTTGTGGATGTGGCCAAGGCCGCCATTGAAAAAGCCAAAGCCAAGGCCGCTATACAAGCCGCAATGTCTCCCGAAGAAAAGATGATGGAGCAGATCAAATCATTACAAGTACGTTTGGATAAGGCGCGTACTCGCTTAAAGAATGCGCAGAATGAGAACAACGAAAACATTGATGCCTTTGAAGCAGGCGTAGCCAAGCTAGAGACAAAACTGGCACAAGCCCAGGCGACATTAACAGAAGGTAATATTTAATCATGGCCTTGTTAAACATTACCTCACCCCATGCACATAAACCTGGCGATACCGGCACGGTAATGAAAACCGTACTACTGGCCATTGTTCCAGGCGTTGCAGTGCTAACCTATTTTTTCGGGCCAGGCGTACTATTCAACATCATAATCGCCAGTGTATTTTCACTCGCTTATGAAGGCGCATTTCTGAAATTGCGCAATCGCTCCGTGGGCTTTTACCTGAAGGACTACAGCGCTTTGGTAACCGCCGTTTTACTGGCACTGGCAATACCACCCTACGCACCTTGGTGGTTAATCGCCACCGGCAGCTTTTTTGCCATCGTTGTCGCTAAACAGCTCTACGGGGGCTTAGGATACAACCCTTTTAATCCGGCGATGGTTGGCTACATTGTCTTACTGATTTCCTTTCCCTTAGAAATGAGCCAGTGGCCCGCTGCTGCGTCTACTCTAGCCGAAGGTCAGGCGCTACCCAGTATTGTGCAGAGTCTTGGCCAGGTGTTTTTAGGTAACACCATCGACGGTTACACGGCCGCAACGCCGCTGGACATTTTGAAACAAAACAACAGCCTTGAACTTAGCGAGCTGTATAAAACTGACCCTGGATTTCTCGCCGGAAAATGGGCTGGCGCCGGTTGGGAGTGGGCGAACCTAGCATTTCTTTTAGGCGGCTTCTTTCTACTCTACAAAAAAATATTCACTTGGCACGCCCCCGTAGCGATGCTAGTGAGCCTAACCGTGTTGTCGGCTGTGTGTTACGACGGAGGAAGCTCTTCTAGCGTAGGCTCGCCAGTCTTTCACTTGTTATCCGGTGCCACCATGCTCGGCGCCTTTTTTATTGTAACCGACCCGGTCACCAGTACCGTGAGTAATCGTGGTCGACTCATTTACGGCACCTTAATTGGCGTATTGATTTTTGTCATTCGTGTGTGGGGCAACTACCCCGACGCAGTAGCTTTTGCGGTATTGCTAATGAATTTTGCGGCGCCGTTTGTGGATTACTACACCAAACCCAAAACTTATGGCCACGTAAAATCTAGCCGTTAAACACGATCCTATTTACCGCTATTTGAGAACATAATGTGCTGACTCAATCGATCAGTAAAAACAGTTTGATCCTCGCCGCCTTTGCATTAGTCACAGCGGGCATTCTCGCTGTCACCTATCAGGCTACAGCTGAACGTATTGCCGAAGAAGAACGCAAAGCTGCACAGGCTGCCCTACTTGAAATTGTGCCCGCGACTCGGCACGATAACGATATGCTGTCGCACACGTTTAGCATACCGCAATACCTGCTGGCTGAACTTGGCCTTAAAAATAACGCCAACATTCACCTAGCCTATAACAACGATGAACCGGTGGCCGCAATTGTCCCAGCGCTTGCGCCAGATGGATACAGCGGCGATATAAAACTGATTATTGGTATTAATGCCGATGGTAGCTTAGCCGGCGTTCGAGTTTTGACCCATAAAGAAACACCAGGCCTTGGCGATAAAATTGATCTGCGAAAAAGTGATTGGATTCTAGGCTTTAACGGCAAGTCGCTAACTAACCCAAACATCGAACAATGGGCAGTAAAAAAAGACGGCGGTCATTTTGACCAGTTTACCGGCGCTACAATTACACCGCGCGCGGTAGTACAACGGGTTAAACAAACACTACAATTTTACAGTACGCATCGGGCGCTAATTTTCGAGAAGAGTGAATAACCATGACCAGCTACCGCGAAATTACCGCTAACGGTTTATGGAAGAACAACCCGGCCTTGGTTCAATTACTAGGCCTCTGCCCACTTTTAGCCGTAACCGGCTCGGTGGTCAATGCCCTGGGCTTGGGGCTGGCCACAATGCTAGTGTTAATGGGCTCTAATTTTTCTGTTTCGTTAATTCGTAACGCGGTAAGCGACGCGGTAAAACTGCCCGCATTCGTAATGATTATTGCGGCCTTTACCACCTGCGCAGAGCTCTTAATGCAGGCCTATACCTATGAGCTGTATCAGATACTGGGTATTTTTATTCCCCTTATTGTAACCAATTGCTCCATCCTCGGCCGAGCCGATGCCTTTGCTTGCAAGAACCCTTTACTCCCTTCGTTAGTCGATGGTTTTATGATGGGGTTAGGTTTTTTGTTGGTACTGGTCACCATTGGCGCTCTAAGAGAGATCCTGGGAGCCGGTACGCTATTCGACAATATGCATCTATTATTTGGTGAGAGTGCCCGCGGCTGGACGCTGAATCTGTTCGGCGACAACTATAAAGGCTTTCTTGTAGCCGTATTGCCGCCCGGAGCCTTTTTAATTGCCGGGCTGTTAATTGCCATTAAAAATATGATTGATATGGAATTAAAAAAGCAGGCCGAAAAAAATAAAGCAACCATAGAGAAGGGTTCCAAACGCGTGCGTACTACCGGCCATGTTACTTAATAGATTATTGCTGCTTGCCCTTAATGTTCCGTGGCGTTTAGCCAGTCAATAATAGGCTGCCACTGGGCGGTATCTATAGACACCATTCCAGGGGGGAGATCGAAAATCGTCAAGCCCTTGTCCATTGCCCGAACATAATTTTGTGTATCGCGTAGCGAAGAGATTAAGGGTAGCTCAACCCGGTTTAAAAACTCCAACAGTACCTGAAAGTAGCGCGTTTTGGTTTTTGCTCGATTGGCAACGATACCGATTTTAATGGATGATTCCATTACTCCAGAGCGGTACAGCCCCATAATAAAGCGAAGACAAGCTTTGATATCGGTGGGCGAAGACAAAATAGGAATCAGCACACAATCCCCTTCATGGATAATATCGGCTACGTGGTCTAAGTCCCACGCGGCGGGCATATCATGCACAACCATCTCTGCACGGCTACCCACCACCGGCTGATCAACCGCTAAGGCCACGAGCTCAATGTGTGAATATTTATCAGGTCGAGAACCTAACCAATCGGAGCTAGAGCGCTGGGTATCGTGGTCCACAAGCAATACAGACTTACCCTGATTCGCGAAGTACCCTGCAAGCTGCGCGGCTATTGTTGTTTTACCGCAGCCCCCTTTAGGGTTGGCAATGAATATTTGGTTCATGGAAGACTGAATTCCGAAATGGCCCCGCTTCATTTATAGCAGATAAGAACGCGGCAATCTTCACATCAGAGTAAATTGTGGCGGCTATCAAAATAGTTGCTCAATTAACAAACAGACGTAGGCACTTTAACGCTTACCTTTCTGCTCGGCAGCTAGTACCGCAGTGATCAGCGCCTCACTCTTCAGTAACGTCTCCTGCAACTCCTGCTCGGGGTCAGATAGATCCACAATAGCGCCCCCCACACCAACTTCTGCTACGCCGCGATGCATCACTAGAGTACGAATAACAATATTTAAATCCGCACAGCCGTTGAATGCCAAGTAACCTATGGTACCGGAATAGATGCCTCTCGCTTCAGCCTCAAGCCTGCCTAAAATATCCAAGGTGCGCTTTTTGGGCGCACCGGTCATGCTACCACCGGGGAAACAGGCCCGCACACAGCCCAGCGCTGTTGTATTGCGTTTCAAGTGGCTGCGAATCGTACTGACAAGCTGATGAACAGTGGCATAAGTTTCCACATCGAAAAGTTTGGTAACCTGTACGCTACCAATTTCGGATACCCGGCCGAGGTCATTCCGCAGTAAATCAACAATCATCAGGTTTTCAGCACGATCTTTCTCACTGGTGCGTAGGTCTGAGATTAAAGCTTCATCTTCCAGAGCACTGGCACCTCGTTTTCGAGTACCTTTGATCGGCTTAGTTTCCACAACACCGTGCCGGTTGATCGCTAAAAAACGTTCTGGTGAAGCACAGAGTACCGTCAAATCATCTGAGAATTTCAAATAGCCACTATAGGGCGCGGGGTTACTTGCCCGCAATATTTGGTAGGTTTTCAGAGCGTCAACCTGTGTCGATTTTTTCAGCTTATTGGTTAGGCAAACTTCGTAGGTTTCGCCCTCGTGAATAAACTGCTTCGCCTGGGTAATTCTCTCTAAGTATTCACGCTCATTCAGCGCTCTCTCGAACGAGTTCATACTTATTGGATCTGTAAGTACCTCTGGATCTTGGTGCGGCGCTTTTGAAGCCACAGCCAAGACACGCTGTAATTCATCCTCACAGCGACTCATCCAAGCTTCAGCTCTGGGTTGAGACGACACGGTATCCATCACTAGGAGATAAATCACTTCTTCGAGGTGATCAAAAACCAAAGCGCGATCGGCAAGCAGCCACATAGCATCGGGCGTATCGGCTACATGATTTTCAGGATAGCCACATTCGGCCTTCATCTCGTAACCAAAGTAGCCCACGTAGCCGAGATTAAAATCAAAGGGGAAATCTGCATCAAAACTGTCAAATTGTTTTAATTGCGCGTCGAGATAGTCAAACACAGAGCCTGGATATCGCTCTACCGCACCCATCCGCTCTATTCTGGTTTCACCAGCCTGCACTTTATAACTGACAAGCTCTGAAAAGGGGCCAGAATTATCGCCCATAAACGAAAATCTAGCACCGCCAGCAATCAAGGATGAGTCGAGCCAGAATGATTTCGTTGAACCACCAAAGTGTTTTTCAAAAACGTCACCCGGCTCTACAAAATAAGGCAGGCGTCGATGAAAGAGACGCATCTTGCTTGAATCTACACGGGGATTATTCAAGCCAACCCCGTGAGGCGCCGGGGGAGGTGCATTTGGTAGAGCCCGACTTTCATCCGTAGGAGGGTTTTGCTTATACCAGGCAACAGTGAGGTCTTGAAAATTTTGTACAAGCTGATAACCATACCCCGAACAGATGGATTCAGGATGAAACTGTACCCCCCACATGGGCCGAGTTTTATGGCGAATGGCCATTACCGTGTTGTCGGTTGTAAACGCCGAAACTTCTAGCTCTTGGGGTAAATCGGTAATCACCAAGGAATGGTAGCGCACCACGTCGAAAGGCGAAGGGATATCCTTAAACAGTTCCATTTTACTGTGATGTATAGAGCTTATGCGCCCGTGCATGACTTCCTGTGCGTAATCGACACGCGCACCACAAAAATAACCCAGCCCCTGATGCCCGAGACAAACACCTAAAACGGGGATTTCTGCCTGCTCGATGACGTCCCGACAAATACCGAAGTCGTCGGTGCGCTCTGGGCGCCCCGGCCCAGGACTGATAACAATGTTGTCAAACCCTCTACGCCTCAGTTCCGCCCAACTTAACTCATCATTGCGCACGACAACCGGAGGCACTCGGTTGACCTCTGCAATTAATTGATAGAGGTTATAGGTGAAGGAATCAAAATTATCGATTAATAAGGTTTTCAAGGGCGAATTACTTCATCTAAGCTTTGGGCATTATTTACAGGTGAGTAATTCGATCTTATACCCGTCGGGGTCTTCGACAAAAGCCAAGATGGTTGTCCCATGCTTCATTGGCCCGGCTTCGCGTACGACTTTACCTCCTGCAGCCTTGATTTTGTCACAGGCCGCGTACACATCCACCACGCCGATGGCCAAATGACCAAAACCAGAGCCCAATTCGTATTCCGCAGTATCCCAGTTATGGGTTAATTCGAGCACCGTACTATTCGCCTCATCGCCATACCCCACAAAAGCTAGGGTAAACTTCCCTTCTGGGTAGTCTTTCCTACGCAGTAACTTCATACCCAGTATTTCGGTGTAAAAAGCCAGAGACTTGTCTAAATCACCTACTCTTAGCATGGTGTGGAGGAATTGCATAGGTCACCCTTAATCAATTAAAACAGAGGGGGTGAAGAATACTGCTGGAGACCTGAGTTGGCAAATAATGGGTTAGCGAGCAGGGTTATGGCTCTCAGTAAAACGGTTACAGGAAAGTACTTCTGCCGACGCTAAAGGCGCTACGATGAAACCCTACACAACGCCCCATAGGTACTTGGTATAATTTACGGCAATTCGTTGCACTTACGCCTTAATAGCACAGCCGAGTAGGTCGATGACAAAACTTTCTATCAGCTATGGCGTGTGCCGCCACCCCCCTAAAAGGGTATTTACCCACCACCTCATGTGTTGAGCAAAAACCGAGCACCTCACCTTCAAATGCTAGCACAACAGTTTAGATAGAACAGAGGTTACCGGCATAGGGCGGCCTGTCGAAAAAATTTAGCCCCCTCCATGAAGCGTACGAAAAGCCCTGAAGTCCGCAGGCTAGAAAATCTTATCACGCGTTGGCCAAGCCCCCTCTAAGCAAACCCCCTTGCACTAGTACTTACAGGGATGCGCAGAGGATAAAATCATTTGGTAGCGCTATCCTGTAGCTGCATTACGGGCTTTTCTCTTGAGATTTTCACTATTCGAGGTTTTTTGTTTTCGTTTTTAAGGATATCTTTCGCCCTAGCCCGATCAATAAACTGCAAATTCATAAACTTTTTCAACAAATCTATATCGAACAATCCTGCCAAAATTTCCAGATCACCATTACCGTCAATATCCACCAACTCAAAGGAAACAATACTACTTGGCTCGTGAATAATGGGACGAGCATGAAAATTTTGCTTTCCATCATTTTCGTACCAAATCAGAGTTTGCCGTTTTTCGTCCTCCCAATAGTTATTCCAACTGCTGGCCACAATATCGTTGTCGCCATCATTATCCCAGTCACCGACCTGCGCTTTAGATGCCCCATAAAATCGACCAACATCATGATACTCAAATTCCAAACCTCCTCTATTCTCCAGCCACTGCACTCCATGGTAAGGTTTTGGATCATGCTGAAAATCATGTGCATCACCATTGGTGAATAATATATCCGTATCACCGTCCATATCAATATCATAGAAATTTATCGCAGTAGGCCCTACCATTGGGTGAGAGGCCTGAAATAAGAGGGCCTGCTCATAATTACCCCCTCCTCGGTTTATTAAAGCTACAATTTGTTCATGTTCTTGAGTGAGAAAACTCACGAGATCCAGCTTTCCGTCATTATTGATATCAACTGGCGTTATATTTAACCCCCCACCAATATTAAACAAGGTCCGTTTTTTATAACCTTTACCTACCCCAAGGTTTTCCAACCAAGCAATTTCACCTGGCACATCACCACCAAATATTGACACCGCAATATCTAGATCACCATCGTCATCCATATCCAATGGCTGGGCGTCTGTTACACGACCAACATTTTTCAAAATAACTTTTTTTTCGAACTTGTTTTTTTTAACTTGTTCTAACAAAACTACACGCCCGGCGTAAACCCCCGTTGGCGGAAAAAAAAGACCAAGAGATGAAACTAAAACATCATTATCTCCATCATTATCGATATCAACTACGGTAGCATTACTGGGCACTTTAACTTTAGCCAATATAGTCTCAGTCCACTTCGAACCGTCTATAACAAGATGAGAAACGGTATCAGTTTCACCATCACAAACCAGAAACTCTTGCCCAGCTGAACCAGTCAGCTCAACAGCCTTCAAGTTGATAACCAAAGGTAGCTTCGCTTTCCTTCCGATCTCGTTTACCCGATGCATTACCCCTTTATTTCCCGAAACCACATAAGGAAGTACGGGTAAGGCGTCAGGGCTATTCCCGTAGTAAAAAGCCGTAATATCTCGGATATGTGCTTCAGAAATAAAGGGTTTACCGTATTTATCTTCGGCTATCTCTGCCATTCTTTTAACAACGTATGGCCAGCTCTTCTTGGGCATCAAGCTAGGTGACGGAGCATAGTGGCACCCGCTGCAATATTGTTCGACAATCTTTGCAACCTGCCCATATGTTTTTTTATCATCGGCATCAGAAATTGGAGGCCAAGACAAGACCAAAAACGCAAACACTAGCATTATCGAATGACTTTTAATTACGCTCATAGATATAGATACCAATACAGTGATCACTTATTTAATCACAATCGAAAATATTTAGAGCTAAGAATCAACCCTACAATATTGATTTACGAAATCTTGGTGCGAAGGCAATTTTTCAACTTGCCCATCTACGGAAGCCTTTATTCCATCAAGGAACCTCCCCAGCTCCGAATCTGTCATAGTAGCTGCCAACTGGTGGTAATGCTTTGGCATTAGACCTTGCCCCATCATTACTTGAGTCCACGAATCTATTCTGAACAATTCATTTTCCGCCTGAAATGAGTGTCCCGTTCTCTCAAACAAATTTAATCGATGGGTCAAAGTATCGGGAACAGTCATTGATCGACAATGGCGCCAAAACGGACTATCAGTGCGATCGGTTACGTGATAGTGAAGTATAATAAAATCACGGATTTGTTCCATTTCAATTTTTAGACGGCTGTTGTATTCATCAACGGTAGTTTGATCAACCCCATCAAACGGAAATAATTGCATTAAACGTGTTATACCCGTCATAAAAAGGTGAATACTGGTAGATTCTAAGGGCTCAAGAAACCCGCTAGACAACCCCAGAGCTAAACAGTTTTTACTCCACCCAAGTCTGCGCCGCCCCGTACGGTATTTGATTACTCGGGGTTCATTTATTGGATCACCCTCTATATTTTTCAACAGCAGCGTCCGGGCCGATTCATCTTCTAAATAGTTACTACAATAAACCAGCCCGTTACCTACACGGTGTTGCAGCGGAATCTGCCATTGCCATCCCGAATCGTGTGCGATCGACCGCGTATAGGGTACCGCAGGATTTATTGCCTTTGTTTGTACGGCAATGGCACTGTCGCACGGCAACCAATGAGACCAATCTTCATATCCGACATGCAACGCCTTTTCCATCAGGAGCGCACGAAAACCGGTACAATCAATAAATAAATCCCCCTCAACTAACGCTCCGCTCTGTAACTGTAAAGATTCAATGAAGCCAGTAGACGGCGATAGATTGGCTCCCGTAATAGTGCCTTCCATTCGCTCCACACCAAGTTTTTCACTAAACTCCCGAAGATACTTCCCATACCGACCAGCGTCCAAATGGTAGGCATAATTAATACTACTTTCTTGTGAAAACCCAAATCTGCTCTGCTTCGCAGCTTGCAACTCAAAGCAATACTCATCGAAATCTTTGGCAATATTTTGCTCTTTTCCTCGCAACCAAAAATTATGGAATTCTGCCAGCCACGCCCCAGCCCCGGTCTTACCGAAAGAATGAATATACGATGAACCTTGCCGTCCCCAATTTTCGAAGCTGATACCCAACTTGAACGTCGCACTGGTGCGACGCATAAACTCCTGCTCATCTATACCCAATAATTTGTGAAACGTGCGCATTGGAGGAATAGTCGCCTCCCCCACACCCACCGTATCGATCATATCGGATTCAACCAATGTGATACTTAGGATATCCCCCAACTTTTTCGAAAGCGCAGCCGCAGCCAACCAGCCTGCGGTTCCCCCACCGGCTATAATTACTTTTTTAATCTTCTTATTCATTATTCCCCCCAAGAGGCTCGACCAAAACACTACAGTACTAATGCCATGCTTAAGTCATAGTTTGTAATTCCGAGTCACATCTTCCAGCATACAAAATAAGCTACGTTGTTGTTGATCAAACTAATGCCACAGCCATTCAGAACTAAAAACAGTACAAGTAACCGCTGTACCGAATCCTCCAAGGCTAAGACAAAATGGTCACCCTACCAGCACCCCCTTATTTGCCCATAAAAATGTGCATTCAAATAAAAAAAGGCCGCTAAGTATAGCGGCCTTTCCAAGGGAGGGTATCAGAGTAGCATTAAGCTTTTGCTAACAAATTAGAACTTGTAACGAACACCGGCTTGCCAGCGCGCACCCAAATCATCGTAATACCATAGCTGGCGAGAGTTGCGAGCATGCTGACGATAGTCTTCTCCAGTGATGTTAATCCCCTCAAAGGACACAGCTAAATCATCGGTAATATCGTAACTTACATTCAAATCAATCTGTGAGTACTCTTCAACATAACGCGGGTTATTCGAACCCTTAAAATTCGCTTCGTCAAGAAACTCATCGCGCCAGTTGTACGCCAACCTTGCTTGAACACCATAGTTTTCATACATCAGCACTAGGTTCGCGGTATCACTTAAGCCAGTCAGAGCAAACTGAGAATCGTCAGGGTGAGCAAGGTTATCAAAGCCTACATCGCCATTGACGAATGTGTAATTCGCTAACACACCGAAGCCTGTATCACCAAAGAAGTGCTGTACGGCAAATTCAGCACCGTATATTGTAGCTTCTTTATTATTCTCAGGGCGGCTCGTGCGGAAGACCATTTCAGGGTCACCCTCTTCAGGAACGACATCCCACCCATCGGTTTCCCCTAATAGCAATAGCTGCTCTGTCGTAGCCTCAAATACACCATTGGGGAATATTAGGTCGCCATCGTCGTTAGTTGCATCGAGTGCTTCTGGGTGCTCATTGAGCACAACCATTGCGTAAAGGTTAGTATCATCCGACGGTAAACTAAGATCGGACAAATCACCCGCTGCATCCATTACACGCTGGCCATTGGTCTGATCTAGAATTCCGTAGTGCGTCTGATCAACTTGACCCGTACCAATAAAGTTGGCAACACGCTTCTCAAACAATCCTGCAGAGGCATAACTGGTTTCACCGAAGTACCATTCCAAGGAAAGGTCTAGGTTATCCGACTCAAGCGGCAGTAGCGCGGGATTGAAGGAGTCCGCCGTAGGCCGAGTACCGTTGAATGTAGAACCTGAAGTACCGAAATTACTTGGGGAAACGCGCATCTGACCGTATCCAGCGCGAGCAATGGTTTTGCTATAAGAGAACCGACCAATCAAATCGTCCTTGAAGCTAATATCAAAGTCCATGCTTGGCAGGAGATGATCATAGTCCGTAGATACATTTAAGTTTACGACATCCGCACTTGGGTCTGTGTAGGGAGAGAAGTCATTGTTGTTCTCCCACACAAGGTAACTTACAGGCGTCACCGCAGATACAGATTCAACCTTTGTCGATTCATAACGCACGCCAGTTAGGAAATTGACCGGCATTCCGCCCAGATCGCCGGAAAGTGCAACCTGGAAATATGCAGCCGTAGTGTCTTCGTTAACGATGTCATTCGCAGAAAAAGTTTCTTCAACGCGAAGATAAGCTGAATCTGGGTAAAACGTTTCAGCAAACTCGTATAATTCAACCGCATCAGCTCTCCAGGCAACCGTAGGGCTTCGTGATACGTTGGCATCCTCAAACTCACTGTGAACATTCACTTTAGTGAACAAATCGTCGGCAAATTCACCCGGATTAGCAATGCCCCAGTTACCCAGAGTTTGGTTCGCTCCTGAGGTTTGGTAGGCAGCCATTTCCATGGCACGCGTTTCTACACCAAAGTCAAATCGACCCTGATCAAACTCCAAGGTACCATCCAGCTTAATCTGCGTGATTTCATTAGATGACCCTGCACCACGAACTCGACCAATAGAAGAGCCTATATTGGCTGGCGTAATGGCGTTATCCGGAACTGTCGTTTCGTAAGTATAGGTCGGTATATCACCATCAAAGTAGAGTGATTTACCGGAGACCGTTGGAGATCCAAGACCAATGGCAACTTCACCACTATTGTCCGGGCCAGTAGGATCTGAATCCATCTGAGAGTTGTGAACATCAAAAGTGAACGAAAGAGTGTCGGTTAACTGAAAATCCAAATTTACACCCAAAGAATTGAGTTCATTGGATTGCGAGCGATATTGCTGCTCGTAGCCGATATCCACAGTACCGTTATAAGCTTCTGTCACTGAAATGGGGGTGGCAACGGCGGAGTTATCAAACTCTACACCAGCAACATTACTTCCGTTCTGAATCCAGTTGGTAACCTCGCCTCGGTATTCTTCAACATCGTTCTTGGCATAGGTGTAATCCATGGTACCCGTAAAATGCTCGGTGGGCGCAAATTGCAGGGTTAACTGACCATTCGTGCGCTCGCGCTGGGTATCAGAAAATGCATAACGAAAATCGTTTGGACGCGCGTATAACTGTCCGTCGACGGGCTGATTTTCATAAATATCACCGTCGTTGTTATACAGGTTATCTTCTCCCCATACACCGATATTCCAGTCATTTACAGTAACGCCAGTGTAACCGGAATCTCGCTGTTGGTGGCTGAGAGAAAGTGCGGCACCAAACTGTTCGTTATCGTCCGTCCAGCTCACAAGTCCAGACAACTCCGGGGTGACATCACTGTTATAACGGTTTGTGGTATCCATGATTGCTTTAGCGCCAACAGATGCTCTGAAACCAGGATTATCAAGCGGGCGGGCGGTTTTAATGTTAATAGTTGCGCCGATACCGCCAGTCGCAATATTCGCTTTACTGGTCTTGTAGACTTCTACACCGCTAACATTTTCTGCTGCCAAATTGGAGAAATCGAATGCGCGATCACCCCCAGACCTTGTAGTACCATCGGCACCAGAACCACCGCCGTAGGCACCACCGGAAGGCATGGTGCGGCCATTCAGGGTGACCATATTCTTATCTGCTCCGAAGCCACGAACAGTTACTTCAGAACCTTCACCGTTTACTCGATTGATGGACACGCCAGTAATACGCTGCAAAGATTCTGCAAGGTTGGTATCAGGAAATTTACCGATATCTTCTGATGATATAGCATCAACAACACCAGCAGATTGGCGTTTTACATCCATAGACGCTTCCAAACTGGCACGAATACCGGTTACATATACTTCTTCAACAGGTTCTTGTGCAAAAGCCGGAGACACAACGGCTGAAGCCGCCAGTACGCCAACAACGGCACTTGATAGCTTGTTTTTCTTAAACATAGACACTCTCACTCCACGATTAGAGATAGTTTTTATAGACCTTCGAACTTATTTAGCTTTTAAGTTATTTGTTTTCCCTGCTACGTACTGAAGGAAGGCTAGGCATATTTTTGCTTTTTAATAATTATGACCACCTGCTTACTTATCTTATTATTAAACCTCAGTGTTACTCCCCACGAGGTTCTAGTTCTTATATTTAAAAATAAGCAGAATTGATGAGGTGGTGGTCGAATATTACTCTTACTGATAGCGCTGTCAACAACTTAACCAACTTGACAATAAGGCATCAAAAATCTAGCACAAACTATAAACATTATAAATTATAATGATATTGCAGGTAAAATTATTTTTACTTATAAAAGTTAAGCGCTATAGCCGGCGTAATAGTTAACACTATTTACGTCAACAGTTAGCAAAAGCGGGGAAGGGCGGAGTAATCTACGGAAGCGTAGCAAGAGGTATATAATTATTAACTGGCAGGTTGATATCAGATTTTTATGATACCAAATCAATTCGGAGCGTAGCTCAGCCTGGCAGAGCACCGCCTTCGGGAGGCGGGGGCCGGAGGTTCAAATCCTCTCGCTCCGACCAGTTTGTGCCCGTATTTTTATATGCGCGCGCGAGCAGCTTCTGCAACGACGACCCTTTGCTCTGCCCCCATCAGGGCCTCGATAATGGTGAGTGATAGCTCCATTGCGGTGCCGGGCCCCTGACTAGTAATCAGGTTACCGTCCACTAACGTTGTCTGTTCGCTGACAATACTCTTGAGCGACGCTAGCTCTCCCTGAAAACTAGGGTAGCAAGTGGCCGTTTTCCCCTCTATCAAACTGTTTCTAGCCAACACCACGACAGGGCTGGCACATATAGCCGCTAGCCACTTTCCTGACGCTAACTGCGTTTTAACTAACTCCAACAGAGCAGCACTCTGACCTAGGTGATCGGCTCCGGGCATACCTCCCGGTAGAGCTATTAGATCCCAGTCTTGCTCGCTGCACGCATCCAGAAACCCATCCGCAACTAGCAGAACGCCCCTAGAGGCCTGAACCTGTAGCGTCGTCATCACCGAGGCAACAAATACCTCTGCCCCTGCACGGCGCAGCATATCAATAAGCGTGACGGCTTCTAATTCCTCTATACCATCAGCGATTGGAACCAATACGGTGATCATCGGTTAGATTCCTTTGGTTAGATTTTTTTAATGTTAATGATGTGCGTGATCCATAGCGCTATGCATACTAGGCTCAAGTAGCCCCATCGCTACCAGCGCCATGATTACAACTGGCCACAAGGTATAGATCCCGTAAACAATAAAGCCCGTACCAAAAACCTGCCTAACATAGCCATTCGTCACAACATTTTTCAGGGTTTGGCTTGCGAGCCCCCCGGCAAACACCGCCGGTATCGTGCCAAACCCAAAAGCCAGCATCGTTACCCCCCCCGCTAGCGCAGTTCCCTGAGCAGCCGCCAATACCAATACAGAATATACCAACCCACAGGGCAACCACCCCCAAATCAAACCAAGTATCAACGATTGTTGAATATGAGTAACCGGCATTAATTTTTTTGCTAGGGGCGCAAGCGGCTTCCACACCACGGAACCAAGTTTCTCCAACTTAACGAGGCCCCGCCACCAATCAGCCAAATAGAGGCCCATGGCAATCAGCAACACACCCGACAATGTTCTTAAGATGGGCACAGGGGATAGCTGCTGAAAATTACCGAAAACGAAGCCAAATAAAGCGCCAATCAATGCGTAACTGCACACCCGGCCAAAGTTGTAACCCAACAGAATGGCTATTCTGTGCGCTCGGCCGCGGCCGTTATTGGCAAAAGCCAGAGCAGCTGCAAGCCCGCCACACATCCCTAGGCAGTGCCCTGCTCCCATAACACCAAGAACAAACGCCGTAAGCAGAACCTGTGATTCAATCATTTTTAATTAAGCTTCTTTTGGTTTCCCCGCTCAGCAGGTACCTTACCAGAGCCGTCAGCGGGCTTTTTGTTGGTAGCGCTATCATCTTCAAAAAGAATACGCCGAGCCTCCGTTTCGAGATCTTCGTACTGCCCCGACCGAACCGCCCAAAAGAAAATCGCGACGGCGATAATCACAAACACGATGGCAATGGGAATGAGAATAAGTAAACTCTGCATGGAAACGGTGGAACTCCTATAAAGTGAGGCCGACTATTATTGAAACAAACCGAATACCAAACACAAAACCGACTAAACGATCAGCAACTCACACGCGAGTCGCGTTTAACACCACGATCAAGGAGCTGAAAGACATGCCAATAGCCGCAAGCCAAGGCGGTAAAATACCCGCCGCTGCCGCCGGTAAAGCCACAACATTATACAGCAGTGCCCAACTCAGGTTTTGACGCACAATAGCCTGTACCCGTCGCGCTAGAGCTAAACCATCGGGAATAGCCAGCAGGTTACTGTGTAACAAAACACAATCGGCTTTTGATTGTGCCAGCCGTGTAGCCGACCCCATAGCCATCGACACATCCGCCGCACTCAGTACCGGTACATCATTGATACCATCTCCCACCATCAACACCCGGTGGCCACTTCGCTGCTGGTTTTGAACCCAAGTGAGTTTGTCGGCAGGACGAGCCTGTGGAACACTTTCGGTAATACCCAATACTTTTGCAATCCGCTCTACTTGAGCAGGCCTGTCCCCACTCAGCAGCGCCGTACTGACCTGTTGCTTTGAATCCTTTAATCGCATCACGCATTGTGCGGAAGACGTACGAAGGTTGTCATTCAGGCACACCCACATCAGGGGAGTGAACTTCCCTTGATGATCCGATGACAATAACTGCCACATACCTTCTTGCTCTGGCTGCGAGTAACCGTAAGACTTATCGGCAAATTCCAGTTTTCCAAATCGATACTGGCGGCCATCAACTACGCCAGCAACCCCCTCCCCTTCAACCACCTCGACTTCCGTTGCGTCTGGAGCCTTTTCGCTCTGGCTAAAAGCGCCAGCAATCGGGTGTTGGGAAAATTTTTCCAGCGCGGTAATCACACCTACCCAATAATCGATATTATGCGCCTGCTCGGGAACCACAGCGCTGAGCTGAGTCACTCGCAACCTGCCCTCGGTTAAGGTTCCAGTTTTATCGAAAGCCACTACATCTACTTTGGCCAGCGCCTCTAACGATTGCGCGCCGGTAATCAGTAACCCTAATTTACGCGCGCGATTTACACCCGCCGTCAACGCCGCAGGAGTGGCCAACGACAACGCACAGGGGCAGGTAACAACCAATACCGACAATACCACCCAAAGCGCTTTGCCCGGATCAACTTGCCACCACCCCCAAGCAACGACAAGCGCAATAATGAGTACAACCGCAACAAAACGCCCGGCAATTCTATCCGCCAGCGCCACCTGTCGGGGTTTTTCCAAACTTGCCTGATCAACCATGCGCTCAATCGCAGAGAGCTGGGTGTGGTCGCCGGTGGCCGTTACCTCCATCACCAATGCTGTATCCGTATTTAAAGTACCTGCAACCAGTTCATCCGCCATTTTTTTTTGTTGCGGAATCGATTCACCGGTAAGTAAAGATTCATCTATTTGCGCCTGCGGGGAGATCAAAACGCCGTCGGAAGGAATAACATCACCAGCATTCACCCAAAGGCGATCGCCCAAACCAATTGCAGCCAGCGGCACTAAATCATGTGCATTGTCTTTAACGCGTGCCGCAGTTAAAGGTAACAACTGCTGTAAATCTTGCCGGGCAAATGCGCTATTGTGCCGCGCGCGCATTTCTAGAAATCGACCCAGCAGAAGAAAAAAAGTGAACATGGAAACAGAATCGAAATAGACTTCGCCAGTTTGGTAAACAGTGGCCCAAGCGCTTGCACCATAAGCTAGACCTATAGCGAGTGAAACCGAGACATCCATATTTAAGTGGCGAGCACGAACAGCTCTCCACGCGCTAAGGAAAAAGGGTTGGGCGGAAAAAACCACAACAGGCGTTGCAATGACCAGACTCACCCAGCGAAAAAAACTTTGCCAGTGGCTTTCCATACCCTGAATTCCGCCGGCATAGAGCGCTACCGCAACCATACCCACTTGCATCATGCCAATGCCCGCTACACCGAGGCGCATCATATACTGCTGAGCTTCACGCCGGCGGGTCGCATCGGCATCCTGCTGGCGATCAGGCTGTGGGCGGTAGCCAATACGCGTAAGGGCAGCCATTAATTCGCTAAGCGGCTGCTTTTTTTCATCCCAGCGCAACAAACAGGTACGCGACGTAGCATTTACCCTAACACTTTCAACCGCAGGCTGTTTATGCAAATGGCTTTCTATTAACCAAGCGCAGGCTGCACAGCTAATACCTTGAACACTAAGCCGCGCTGTTTTTAGCCCAGATGGTTCGGCACGCACAAATGCCTGCTGCACTTCATCAAGATCATAACCTACAAAATTGTCAGAATACTCTGCGGCTTTTTCACCAAGGGCATCTCGAAATTGGTAATAATTATCCAATCCGCCCTGATGAATGGCCTCGGCGACAAACATACAACCCTGGCAGCAAAATACCCGAGGCTCCCCCAGAATGTCCGTGGCAATTGCGTCATCGGCTGGCAGGCCGCAATGGAAGCAGGCGCTCATATAGTTTATTGAAGTGAGAGCTTACTAGTTTGGTTAAAATCAACTTCGCTACTCAAGCGCCAGTTTAGCTCATTAGATTCAGGCGATGAGCCCTCTATTCGAACATACCAACGCCCCTCCGGAAGAGAATTCAAATCGGCATAATAACCACGCAAAGATTTGCGTTTCAACACATAGAAAAGATCAAAGTCAGACTCGACAGGATGGGAAAGTTCCAGCTTGATTGTATCGTCGCTACTTAAAGGCTGGTTTAGCTGTAACTCAAACCGACTATCAACTTTATTTAAAATCAACTCGACTTCAACGCCCAGGTCAACCGCGGCTGTTTCCGCAGCAAAATGGTGGTTCACTAACCGGCCTTCTTTGTAGTAATCATCCGTCACTACATCATCACCATATTTAATAGCCGCTGTTATCAATATAGAACAAACAAAAAAAACGAAAAACAAAGGTGCCAAAACCAGCCACAACCAACGCTCTCGGTACCAGGGTTTATTCGTGATCAGAGTATTCACAATTTTCTCTCTCAATAATTCAACGGCGCAACGCGGGGCCAATAAAGTTAGTTTCCTCTATCGCCGTTAGTTTGTCGTTATCCACGGCAACAACCTTTAAAACTAATGCGGCTTTTTCGGTAGTCAGTACTTTTCTCGGCACCGATATTCTGAGCGGCACAGTAAACACCTCCCCTGCTTCAATTTCAACAGCACGATAATTTTTGATCTTGAAGGGGTAATCGCCTTCTACCGTAACTTTATAGGTATGGGCTTGCCTATCCATATTATTGATTTTTACGGTATACACATTTTGCACCTGGTCACCATTAATGCGATACAAACGCACGCCCCTGTCACGAATAACATCAACCGACAGCGGTGTACGTGTAGCAATGGTGTAAGTAAACGCGGTAATCATGGCCAATACGGCAAGGGAATAACCAAACAATCGCGGGCGGAAAAAATTAGTTTTCCCGGTTTTCAATTCGTCTGTTGAAGTGAAGCGAATGAGCCCGGTAGGATACTGCATTTTATCCATCACGGTATTACACGCATCTACACACAGGCCACAGTTAATACACTCATACTGCAGACCGTCACGAATATCAATGTCCACGGGGCACACCTGCACGCACCATGAGCAATCGATGCAGTCTCCCAAGCCTTTTGCTTTGTAATTATCTTTTGGTTTACGTGGCCCTCGAGATTCACCACGTTTGGTATCGTATTGAACCGCAAGTGTATCTTCGTCGTACATAACGGACTGGAAGCGGGCATAGGGGCACATGTATTTGCATACCTGCTCTCGCATCCAGCCAGCATTTATGTATGTTGCCGAGGCGAAAAACAAAGTCCAAAAAGCGGCAACGGGGTGCGCGCTAATCGTAAGAATACCCGTTTCAGCATCGGCATGAGGAACCAACCCCATTAATAGTTCGCGAATGGGTACGAAATAGCCAATAAAGGTTGCGCCCGTGATAAAGGCAATTAACACCCACACACTGTGGGTAGCCACATTGCGCCATATTTTATTGAAAGACCAATCTTGCCCAGCAAGCTTCATTTGCTTGTTGCGGTCACCTTGGAAAAAACGCTCTACCGAAATATACATGAGCGTCCACACCGTTTGCGGGCAGGTAAACCCGCAATACACACGCCCGAGCAATACCGTAACGGTAAAAAGTAAAAATGCCGCTATTATCAGCAGCCATGCCAATAACATAAAATCCTGAGGCCAGAAGGTCATCCAAAAAATATGGAATTGGCGCGCAGGAAGGTCGAAGTGCACGGCAGGTCGGCCATCAATAATCAGCCAAGGCAGTAGTATAAAAGCCGCAATAAGAGGTAAACCCGTGTACCGTCGAATGGACTGGTAAAAACCACTAATTTTACGGGTGTAGACTTTACCCTGCGCTTCATAGAGGTTGCGGTAACGGATCGTGCTGTCTTTGTCGGGGGACGACTGATCGGACACTTTAATCACTCCGGACTTTAATTAGTTTAATCTAATATATACTACTACCACGTAAATTTCAGGTCATTCGCCTTACCGCATATAAATTGCATAGCGCCAACCAATATAGCGCTTGCATCAATACGCATTGCGACACCCAATTCACTCACTTCGTTCGCGGGGTAAGTCCATGGCGGAAGGCCATAAAATACAGGACGATTAAAAGGATGTAATCGTTAGAACGACCCAGAGACAAAGTCGAGCAATTTACTGCATCACATCCCTCAGCGCCGTTCCCGCACATCACGTGCATGGATGCTCTAATGCAGCGGTTGCATGGATGCAATAGAGCTGCCCATGTGCTCCACGGCATAAGTACATCCCGTAACGCCGTTCCCGCACATCACGTGCATGGATGCTCTAATGCAGCGGTTGCATGGATGCAATAGAGCTGCCCATGTGCTCCACGGCATAAGTACATCCCGTAACGCCGTTCCCGCACATCACGTGCATGGATGCTCTAATGCAGCGGTTGCATGGATGCAATAGAGCTGCCCATGTGCTCCACGGCATAAGTACATCCCGTAACGCCGTTCCCGCACATCCATGTGCTCCACGGCATAAGTACATCCCTGTACAAAAAAACGGAAGCGCTGTTATAGGGCTTCCGTTTACGTTCAGGCAGAGCCTTCGTTTTTACTCATCATAATTAAAAGATAAGGAATATACGTAAGCTGCCAATATGTGGATTTTATCTTCACGTAGCATTTCTTTCTGCGCGGGCATCTGGTTTTTCAATCCGTTACGAACGGAATGCTGGATACCTTCTCGAGTACCACTGTATAACCACGTATCGCTGGTAAGATTGGGGGCGCCCAGAACATGCATGCCTTTGGCATCGGCCCCATGACAAGCAGCACAGTTCTGATTAAATACCACTTGCCCAGTAACCGCCAATGCGCTGTCATGCTCCTGTCCAGACACCTTCAACACATACTCAGCAACACTCACCACGTTTGGCTCACCAATAATGGGCCCCCACGCAGGCATCTCACCTTTTCGGCCTTCTTTAATGCTGTGCATAATATCTTCTGGCTTGCCGCCATAAAGCCAGTCGTTGTCTGTCAGGTTGGGAAAACCAAAGTTACCGCCACCGTCCGCACCGTGGCAAACAGCACAGTTGTTAGAGAACAATCGCACACCCATTTTCATAGCACGGCCATCGTGAATAAGCTCTTCAATGGGCATTTGCGCATACACACCAAAAGATTTGGCTAAATCCGCCTGAGCTTTATCCTGGTCCATTTTCAGTTCGCCACGCGACGTCCACTCTTTAATGCCTTTATAGCTACCCAAACCCGGATAAAACGCTAAGTAAATCGCGCCATAAACCAGCGTGCCAACAAACATTAAAAACCACCAGCGTGGTAGCGGGTTATCGTATTCTTCAATACCGTCGTATATGTGGCCGGTCGTTTTATTTTCGGGCTCATCATCGTCGCGAATCGCCACCTTGCGATTGGCAAACAGCACCCAGCACACAAGTGCCAAACACGTAAGTGTCAGCACAATAATCCAAAGACTCCAAAATGTACTCATAATCAGCCCCGCCCTTATTTTTGGTCAGCTGACTGAAGATCTGAATCTTCAGTTTTTTGTTGTTCGTTGTGGCTCTCTTTTGGCTCGTCGGCAAAAGGTAAATTGGCTGCTTCCTCAAACTTCTTTTTGCGGCTAGGCGAAAACGCCCACCAGCAAACGCCTGCGAAGGCTATGGCAACCAGTACCACCGATAAACTTCCGAGAGTTTCCTGAGTTTCCATAGTGTCGCCCTATCGTTTGTGAGTCAGTAAAGTACCCAGTTGCTGCAAGTAAGCGACCAACGCATCCACTTCCGATGTGCCCGCTACCGCCACTTCTGCACTAGCGATATCTTCTTCGGTGTAAGGCACACCCACTAATCGCAGGGCCCGCATTTTAGTGGCGGTTTCTTTGCCGTCCAAAATATTGTCGAACAGCCATGGGAAGGCTGGCATATTGGATTCAGGAACAACGTTGCGCGGGTTATATAAATGCGCTTTGTGCCAAGTATCGCTATACCGCTGCCCTACTCTCGCCAAATCTGGCCCGGTGCGCTTGGAACCCCACAGAAAGGGGTGCTCGTATACAGACTCCCCGGCTATTGAATAGTGACCATAACGCTCTACCTCGGCACGCAGTGGGCGAACCATCTGTGTGTGGCATACATGGCAGCCCTCGCGAATATAAATATCGCGACCTTCCAACTCTACGGCGGCTAAGGGCATTAAACCTTTAACCGGCTCGGTAGTTTCTTCTAGGAAGAATTGCGGTACCAACTGCACTAGGCCACCAAAACTAATGGCCACGGCCACAAGCAGAACCATCAAACCAACATTCTTTTCTACGATGTCATGATTTTTCACTGTCGTTTTCCCCTCACGCGACTTGTGGCTGAGCGGCAGGAAGATCTTCCTCCGCAGGCTCTTCTTCAACAACGGTCTTATAGGTGTTGTAAGCCATAATCAACATACCTACGAGGAAAATAGAACCACCAAGGAAGCGTACAAAATAACCGGGGTAACTGGCTTCTACCGATTCTGCAAAGCTGTAGGTTAAGGTGCCGTCGGCGTTAAAGGCACGCCACATTAAGCCCTGCATAATACCGTTTACCCACATGGCGCAGATATAAAGCACGGTACCGATAGTTGAAAGCCAGAAGTGAGTGTTAACCAAGCTCACACTCCACATACGCGTTCTATTAAACAGCACGGGCAGTAAGTGATATACCGCGCCAATGGAAATCATCGCGACCCAGCCCAAAGCACCGGAGTGAACATGGCCAATGGTCCAGTCGGTGTTATGTGACAACGCGTTTACGGTCTTAATAGACATCATTGGGCCTTCGAAGGTAGACATACCGTAGAAGGACAAGGAAACCACCAAAAAGCGCAGGGTCGGGTCGGTACGCAGCTTATCCCAAGCACCCGAAAGGGTCATAATACCGTTGATCATACCGCCCCAGCTGGGTGCCAGAAGAATCAGTGACATGACCATACCCAACGATTGCGCCCAATCGGGCAACGAGGAATATATCAAGTGGTGAGGACCAGCCCAGATGTACACCGCTATCAACGCCCAAAAATGAACAATAGAAAGCTGATAGGAAAACACAGGCCGACCCGTTTGTTTCGGCACGAAGTAATACATCATGCCCAAAAAGCCGGCAGTGAGGAAAAAGCCCACCGCATTATGCCCATACCACCATTGGATCATCGCATCCATGGCGCCGGCATAAGCAGAATAAGATTTTGTGAGAGAAACCGGTACTGCCATACTGTTTACAACGTGTAACAGTGCAACGGTTACGATAAAAGCACCGAAAAACCAATTAGCCACATAGATATGAGACGTTTTTCGTTTAACAACTGTGCCAAAGAACACAATACCGTATGACACCCACACCAAGGTGATCAAAATATCAATTGGCCATTCAAGCTCGGCGTATTCCTTAGCTGAAGTCATACCCATGGGCAATGTAATAGCCGCGAGCACGATAATCAGCTGCCACCCCCAGAAGGTAAATGGGATCAGAAAACCGCCAAACAGCTTGGCCTGGCATGTTCGCTGTACGACATAAAAAGAGGTCGCAAACAACGCACAACCACCGAAGGCAAAAATCACCGCGTTAGTGTGTAACGGCCGTAAGCGCCCAAAGTGCGAGAATGGTTGAAAAATATCATTCAACTCCGGCCACATAAGTTGTGCTGCCAGCAGCACTCCTACGGCCATCCCAACAATACCCCAAACAATGGTCATTATCGTAAACTGACGTACGACCTTGTAGTTGTATGCTGGCTGCTCAGTTGCCAAGCCATCACTCATGGTTCAGTCCTATTAGTGTTGTGTTGTAAAAGAAGAGTTACCCGAGTATACGAGTGTGCTATTACCTAATTATTAAGTGCGTATTGGTAACAGGTTAGATTCCGGGCCGCAATTACGGACGATTATAAACACCGAAGAGATCATTCATTTGATTACCATCAAGCTCCGCCATAAACACCATGAATAATGGTGTTATGGCAAGGGTTAACACCTTCCGCTCAACCAGCAGCTCTTCAGCGCTTTAAAAAACCTGGGCACAGCTAAATCACCTATTAACTAAAGCACCTATATAGACTAGTCGAGCTTACGACCCTTTTGCGCAGCAATTCGCATGCGCAGTGCATTTAGCTTAATAAAGCCAGCGGCGTCTTTTTGATCATAGGCACCTGCATCATCCTCGAAAGTGGCAATACTTTCGTCAAAGAGGCTGTTAGGTGAACGGCGCCCCACTACTGTAACGGCGCCTTTATAGAGCTTCATACGAACGTCGCCGTTCACGAACTGCTGGCTTTCATCGATAAGAGCTTGAAGCATTGTCCGCTCTGGGCTCCACCAGTAACCGTTGTAGACTAGTTCGGCGTATTTTGGCATCAGCGAGTCTTTTAGATGTGCCGCTTCGCGGTCCAACGTTAAAGATTCAATCGCACGGTGTGCGGGAAGTAAAACGGTGCCTCCTGGCGTTTCATAGCAACCGCGAGATTTCATCCCTACATAGCGATTTTCTACGATATCCAAACGACCAATACCGTGGGCACCGGCTTTTTTATTGAGGGTTTCAAGCAAGGTGGCAGGTGACATGGCTTCACCATTAATCGCAACGGGGTCACCCTTCTCAAAGCTGATTTCCATGTATTCAGGGGCATCTGGCGCTTCTTCTGGTGAAACTGTCCAGCGCCACATATCGGGCTCAGCTTCGCTCCATGGGTCTTCCAGAATGTCGCCCTCATAGGAGATATGCAACAGGTTGGCATCCATGGAGTAAGGTGATTTCTTACTGGCCTTGGCAAAATCCACCGGAATGTCACGCTCTTTACAGTAGGCCATTAGCGTTTCACGGGAGGTGAGATCCCATTCTCGCCAAGGTGCAATCACTTTTACACCTGGCTTAAGTGCGTATGCACCGAGCTCAAAACGCACCTGGTCGTTACCTTTACCGGTTGCACCGTGTGAAATCGCGTCGGCGCCGGTTTCGTTGGCAATTTCGATCATGCGCTTAGCAATCAGCGGACGGGCAATAGAGGTACCCAGCAGGTACTCACCTTCGTAAATGGCATTAGCGCGAAACATCGGGAAAACATAGTCCCTAACAAACTCTTCACGCAAATCTTCAATATAGATTTCCTTAACCCCCAAAGCTTCGGCCTTGGCGCGCGCAGGTTCAACCTCTTCCCCCTGACCAATGTCGGCGGTGAAGGTAACCACCTCGCATTCGTAGGTGTCTTCCAGCCAGCGAACGATAACAGACGTGTCGAGGCCTCCAGAGTAGGCGAGAACAACTTTGTTGATTGAAGACTTATCGAGGGACATGGAAACTCCACACAAGGAAAGATTAAGATTCGAGGGCGCGAATTTTATTGGAAAGAATACCCGAACTCCAGCATTTCGAGGGTTATTTTGTCAATCCACAGCGAGGTTAGAGTTGCCCATGATCAGGCTAAGCCTACTCGACACATTTTTATCCACTTTGCCGCTACTGCTAGCAATGGGTATTTTCCAGTGGAGACTCAACCGCTGCACCGACCTTATGGTAGCCAGCGCCCGCATGATTCTGCAGCTTCTGGCTATGGGCTACCTGCTAAGCTTCCTGTTTGACTACAAACTAAACATTTTGGGTTTGGCCGTACTCACGTTTATGACACTGGTCGCGGCCGCCATCGCTATTCGGCCGCTCAAGCGGCGCTCACTGCAGCTTTTTGGCTTTGCTGCGCTCGCCTTGTTCATTGCCAGTGTAGTGCACTTAACCTGGATAATTGCCGTAGTACTCAAACTCTCACCCTGGTACCAACCTCAGTTTGTGATTCCCCTGGCAGGCATGGTGTTCGCCAATGGCATGAACAGCCTCAGCTTGGGAGCAGAGCGTTACGAATCCGAGATGGAGCACCAACGCCACAACGCCGCCAGCATCGCTTTCAATGCTGCAATGATTCCTCAGGTAAACGCCCTGCTAGCGGTTGGCCTAGTGTCCTTACCCGGGATGATGACCGGGCAAATACTCTCGGGTATATCCCCAATGGAAGCCGTCCGCTATCAGATAATGGTGATGAGTATGGTGGCGGGCACATCTGCACTTAGCCTTGCCATTTACCTAAGTTTGATAACATGCCGTTTTATCAAACCTAGATAATAAAAATGCCCTAAAGTATTTCCACCGTCTTTTCATGTTCAAGCTAGGACACGCCAGACCAAGGCCTGTACTATATTTCCCCCACCGAATTGAGGAAAAAGGGATGCTTCATCACCTAACGTCAATAAAAATAACGCTTGTTTTGGCCGCTTGCCTTGTATTGCTTGGCATGCCGCTCACCGCTTCCGCCGAAGACGATGAGAGCACGTCAGACACGAATGAGCAAAAAAGTGAAAAGGAAAGCAGTAAAAAAACCGAAAAAGACAAACCTAAAGATAAAAAGAAAGACAAAAAAAAGAAGACCATTAAAGAGCTCGTAAAGAAAAGCGCCCTTATAGATGGCCTATTCAGCATTTATCGCGACAAAAAAACCGGTGAAACCCGCTTGCTAATCAAGCAAGAACAACTCGACAAAGAATTTCTCTACTTTACTTACATCGAAAATGGCGTTGCAGCGGCGGGCTGGGGACGCACGCGCGGCTCATACCATACCTATGCTGCAAAGCTCTTTAAAGTACATCGCTACTACGACCGCCTAGAGTTTGTTGAGTACAACACTAGCTATTACTTCGACCCCAAAAAAGCTATCTCCCGCGCAGCGGATGCCAACATTAGCCCTGCCGTAATCTTTAGTGAAAAAATTGAAGCAGAAGATAAAAAAAGCGGCAATCTACTCATAAAAGCAGACAAACTATTTTTAACCGAAGCGTTTTATCCTTACAAACCCATTCCGCAAGGTAAACAGAAAAAAGACGAAGGCTTTAAACTGGGCAAGCTCAGCAAAGAAAAAAGCAAAATTCGCAATGTACGAAACCACCCCAAAAATACCGATATTATCGTTGAGTACATATACGAAAACAGCGCGCCCAAAAACGACGGCGGTGCAGAAGTTACCGACCCTCGCTACATCACGCTGGTTGCCCAGCACACACTTATGGAAGCCCCCGAAACACCGATGGCCCCTCGCTTTGATGACCCTCGAATGGGTTATTTTACCCACGAGGTAACCGATCTTTCCTCAACCGAATTACTGCCCTACCGGGATATGATTCGACGCTTTCGCCTAGAAAAAAAACACCCAACGGCTGAACTCTCCGAACCCGTAAAACCCATAACCTTCTGGCTCGAAAATACAACACCAGAAGAAATCCGTCCCATTATTAAAGCCGCCGCATTACAGTGGAATATCGCCTTTGAAAAAGCCGGATTTAAAAATGCTGTTGTCGTCAAAATTCAGCCAGACGATGCGGATTGGCAAGCGGGTGATATGCGCTATAACGTTATTCGATGGGTGTCTTCACCCTCTCGGTTTTATAGCGGTTACGGGCCAAGCTTTATCGACCCTCGTTCTGGTGAAGTACTGGGTGCCGACATTATGCTGGAGCACGCGGTTATTACCGATCAAATTCTGACTCAGCAAATATTAGGTGCAGGCAGCTTGGCCTCCTCCACAGAAAACACCTGTAATGTTGCCGCCGAAGCGCACAACAACCTGCTTTACGGCATGACAAGCCTTCGTGCACTCGGCGCCAACTCCGCAGAACAGCAACGTATGCTCGAAGAATTTTTGTACTTTCTTACCCTCCATGAAATTGGCCACACCCTTGGCCTTACCCATAACTTCCGTTCCAGTCACCTGCATTCACTGGTCGACATATTTAACCCAGAAAAAACCTACGCCGAAGGCTTGCTGGGCTCGGTTATGGACTACCCTGCCGTAGCATTTAATGCCAACAATAGCGACGAAACTAATTATCAGTTTTGGACAAAAAAACCCGGCCCCTACGACCTTTGGGCAATTGAATACGGCTACTCCCTCGCGCAAGCCGGTGAAAAAATCGAACAAGAACGCCTGAACGCGATTCTAACCCGCTCCACCGAACCGGAATTGGCCTACGCCAACGATGGTGCAGACATGCGCGCCCCCGGCAAAGGTATCGATCCCCGGGTAAATATTTGGGACCTCAGTAGTGACCCGATCGGTTTCTCCGAAATGCAAATTGAGCACGTGAATTACATTCAAGAAAAAATGGCCACAAAATTATTAGTAGAAGGCGAATCATACGAAAAACTATTAATTGGCCACCGCGTTTCATCCTATAGGCTTGGAAGAGCCAGCAGTACACTTGCGCGATTTATCGGTGGCGTATATGTGGACCGCTCCATGGTCGGTCAACCCGGCGCCACGGCGCCCTTAACACCGGTTCCGGAAGATGATCAACGCCGAGCCTTATCCATTATTGAAAAGTATGTATTTGCCCCAAACGCCTTCGACAATTTTAATGTACATGCAAACAAGCTACTTCCGCAGAGACGCGGTTTTTCACACTACAGTAAAACCGAAGACCCAAAACTTCACAAAATGGTGTGGGCAATTCAAAAAGACATGCTAAATCAATTTATGCATCGTGACCTAGTAGAGCGCTTACTCGACAGCGTGCATTATGGCAACACCTATTCCCTTGTCGATTTTTACGAAGAGCTAACCGCTGCTATTTTTTCTGCTGATCTAAAATCAGAGGTAAACACCTACCGACAAAACCTACAGTTAGGTTATGTGCAGCGGCTGCTGGATATGCTTAACAATTCCAAATTTTCGCCAACAGCCCAGTCAGTAGCATTAGACCGTTTGCGCTGGATAGATAAAGCTATGGCGAAGAACAAGCGTGGCAATACCGCAACAAAAGCCCATAGGCAGCATGTGCGCTATAAAATAGAGAAAGGGCTAGATTTAAGCTAAAGGCGCCTCTATTAATTGATTTTAATCGCTGCGTAGTCTGGTAAGCCATAGTGCAAGGCGAGCTGCGCAGCGAAAAACGCCAAAAGATATTGCCATCAGCTATACTCCTGAACATGTGATCGTGGAATGTTAGCATCCAATGCGCAGCAACTTCATCGCACTTCAATTCCTATTCTATATCTCTTCCCCCCTGTGGGCGGCTTCCTGCTGGGCACAGTCTTTTGACCTAGAATCCTTTAGCCTAGAGGAGCTGATGACCATTGAGGTCGCTTCGGCAAAACCTGAATCTTTAAAGCTCGCTCCGGCAATTGTTTCAAGCTATCAGGCACAAGAACTTCTTGACCTCGGCCTAAAAGACCTGAAAGACTTTATCGACTTTGTTCCTGGCGTGCGAGTCAACCGCTCAAGCGCAGGAGTCACACCCATCGCGATGCGCGGGCTATGGGATAGCCACAATCAAAAAGTACTGTTTTTGGTCGACGGGGTGCCTACTTGGTCATCTGCGCACGCCGATGTACCCTTATCGGGTATTCCTCTAGCGGCGATTGACCGCGTTGAAGTAATGCGCGGCCCGAGCGCTATCATTTATGGGTCTAACGCGTCGGCGGGCGTTATAAATGTGGTTACAAAAAAAAGTCAACGCGGCACATCCTTTTCGCTGGGCGAGCATGGTTATCGTAATATAGGCGCAAACACCACTTTAAATTCAGCGCGAAACATGCAGCTTTCATTGGCATTTGAGTACCAAAGCGATGAGGGATACGAAGCCCAGGTAGCAAACGCCTTTTCTGCATTGGATATGAACTGTTTTTGCTTCCCCAGCAATAGCGACGGCAACTTACTGATATACGAAGATAAATGGTCTGCACATGCACGCTACAGCTGGATGGGCTTTGAAACCGCTCTACTCGCATACGAAGCAACAAATTCAAGCAGTTCGGATGGATCTTTACTCTCTCCTCAGAAGCGCATAGAGCGAGGTTTAGTTCTCAGTACGAACTTCGAAAGAAACTATGGTCAATCAACTTGGAAACTATTCAGCGATTGGGACAATTCTTATGTGCTTCACCGTGCTAGTAATGCAAATGCGACTCTAGGGCTACCAGGCAACGGCGAGTATAGTTTTGATAACAGCGGCAACAACAATGTCCGCTGGCGTACAGGAGGCCAACTACAATACCAAACTCACCACAATTACACTTTGCTAAGTGGTTTAGTATACGAGCATCGCAGCAGTGAAGACCGACGTTTTATCAATTACAGCGGGCTGGACTCCTTAGCCCCTCTTGGATTCGAAATCCAAGAGGACGGCTCCATTTTATTAATAGAGGAATCGAGTAACAACGAGAAGGCAGCTTATCTTGAGTTGAGCGGAGAGTTTGCCGGCGTGAATTTAAAAGCTGGCTTGCGCCATGTAATTAATTCAGCGTATGGGGGTAAAACGCTACCGCGCATCTCTGCTGTAAAACCCCTACGCCACAATCAATCAATAAAATTTGTTTACGCCGTAGGTTTTAGCTCACCAACCTTTGCGCAAACCTCCGCAACCGATCAATTTGGTCAACCAGTCGACAGCGATTTAACGGCGGAATTAATTGAATCAGTTGATCTCGCATATACGCTAACAACGCAGAAAAATCAATTTGTGTTAAATGCTTTTTGGCTTCAACTGGATGAGGGTATAGTACAGCAGCAAGCGCGCTTTACCAATGCAGAATCGCTTAAGCGCAAGGGCCTTGAATTAGACTATCAATACCGTCAAGGGCCATTAAAAATTTATTCTGGTGCCTCGTATTTTTTTGGTCTAGAAAAAAATATTTCACAGGGCTCCACTGTAGATTCGCTGGCCGAATTCACTTCGCAATGGCAGATTGATGCAGGCCTTAGTTATCGTTACAATAGGAATATGATTGGCGTGTCACTGCGAAGTGCCGATGGTAGACGAGGCACCGAAAACTATCACTGGCTGAATACGTCCTACTCCTACACGCTAAGCGCATGGAAGTTATCAATTGGCATTGAAAACATTCTGGCGGAAGATGTTATATTTCCTGATGTGAGATCAGGCAATGATATATTAATACAAGGGGTAGACAAACAACGCGTTCATGCCGGCGTGTATTACACGTTTTAAAGAGCCTACTTTTACCCCCTACTTTTAAACGGCTAACCTATACCTGCAACCAGCACACAACTACTCCCTACACTACAGCTAGGTTATCGTTAGTAGTTAAATAAATTTAACTACTACTTTGAGGGCTCGCCAACACCCTCGAGCATCTCACCGAAAAAAATGCGCGACAAAAGAGCAGCCAGCTTATGGATAAACCCGCCCCCCATTGTTTGGGAGAATTTGCTATTGCTTACTATCAGCTAGTCAAACGCCCTATCCTCATAAGGTGCCTTCAAACTTAACAGCATTTGAGAAAAACGATTTTCTTCGAACTCTTTTAGTCTTTCGAACTGAGTATCAGTTAATTCATTCCGAGCAGCACTCATATAATTCGTTTCATACAATTCAATGGCCTGATCAAAGGCCTTAAATCCGAGATTTTTCTTTCCGTCTTTAATCAGCTGATTGGCCACATTAATTGCTTGAATATAGTCTTTTTTGAACTGTAGTTTCGAGACTAAAAGCCTATTAATTTGATCATCATCCAACAAATCACCCGCATCCAGAGTGTCATCAAATTCTTGCACCTGATACTGCTCAAAACCCGAATCTTTCAGCAGCTCATAACTGTCATACTGTTCAGAATCCAACAGCGAACCCACCTGGTCATCTAGCTCTGATAGTTTTTCTTCCCGCTCAAGCAAAGCCACTTCTGAGTCCAGTGGATTGGTAAAATAGCCGTGTGAAACCATATTAAGAACGCGCTCTCGCTGCGCAAGCAGGTCGAGTAGAGCCTGCTCTCCCCCGCCCTCTAACTGCAACATTTCGAGCATTGTTTGATACTTTCTCGAAACCGCCTCACTAACATGGAACGCCTCCATACCTTCAACAAATTCATCAGCGCCCTCCTCCAGAGATTCGACACAAGGGCCGCGCTTCTTAGCGGCCTGCAGATCTCCTGAAGGCAATGGTAACTGCGCCAATCGAGGCATAGAGCGGCTACTTTCAGCTTGTAGTTCTTGCAGCTGACGGACAGCATCTTTGTGCTCATCCTCTTGGATAGCCATATCGCTCTGCAATGTCGAAATATTGGCTTTGAGGCTACCATTTTGCATCCAAACGGCAACAGCTCCCCAGCCCAAAACAATGATTACAGGAACGGCAACAATAGATGGAATATTTTTCATACAACACTCTTTCACTGTATTGTGTGCAGCACGCCTTAAGGTACCCATACAAAATACCGAAGCACACGGTTTCTGGATTTCTATATGTAACACGCGCAATCTAAGCGCAACAAAAGCCTAACGGAGAGACCATACCGATTAGAAAGCACTGGATTCCCACTAAGCTTGCAACACAAAACTTAGTGCCAGAGGACTATAATCAATAGTCTACCAACACCAAACGCTCCCCGCTAAGCAGTAACCTATTACCGTTTACCGCTAGCCCCCTAAAACCTGCATGCGTATTTAAAGGAATATTTTCCCAGGTGAGCCCTTCGTCTTTGCTTAACAACAATAATCCGTGGCTACCCACAATAAATAGCTCACCCGTTCGAGGATGACGATGCAGTGCTCTTAATTCACCCCTCCCCCCTATATGCACCACTTCCCAGTCGTCCGCGTGGCTAGGCTTACGAAGAATTGTTTGCTGCTGACCAAAACTTAGTAAATGGCCACTGGGCGTTTCACTAATACCCCGCAGCGCCGTTTTCATTTCGGTATCAATCCGTTTCCAGTGCTTTCCATTCGCGGAACCTGAATACAACGCGCCGCCTTCACCAGCCAGAAAAAAGGCCTGACTCGCTTGCGAAAAAAAGCAGGCGTATAGATCTGGTGCATCGGGTATTTTATAGTCATGCCAACTATTCGTGTCGGCTTGATACACCGCAGTTTGCCCATTCTGCCCGACAACCACTACCGCTCCCGTAGCAGGATTCACATCGGCCTGCCAAAGCCGGTAAGGTGTCTCAACCAATCGCGCTTGCCAAGCTTCTCCATTGTTCGCGGAAATATAAAACCGACCGTCCGCCTCAACGGCCAATACAGTACTATTAAAGGGGTTATACAGCAGCTGGGTAAACGCTTCATTATTCTCAAAGGGTGTCCACAGCACCGGGTGCCAATTTAACCCCTCATCAACCGACCGCATAATCGCACCCGTTGGCCCCGCGGCGAGCAAATGTTGATTTGGCAACACGAGTAAACTGCGATAATAGGGTGGCGTTGTTTTATTGGGGTAGTCCACCGCCTGAGAAACCCATGGCACCACCGCCCTACCACTATAGGCACCTTCAATCGTGTGCTTGGCTGTAACAACCTCCCCCACCGTACCAAAAGCAAGCCAATGGCGCGGGAGAGAATGGCTGATACGATAATAACCGGCAAGATTTTGCTGAATAGTTTTCCAGTTATACGCCGTACTGCTGGTAATGTGTAACTCACCACCCTTGCCGTAGGAAACCAGCTGCTTCAAACGAGGGTTAAAAAGAAGGTTCTGACCACCAAAAGAATTGTTTACTCTTTCTGTTACCCACGAAACCCCATCATCTAGAGAATAAGCAAAAAGCCCACTATGACCCGCCGCAACAAACCTTTTTTGTTCACTGTCATAAATTATGTCGCTAACCCCAAGTGCCTCACCGCCGAATTTAACCTCCCCTTGTTGCCAAGAGTCATTCTCAAAATCAGTAAATACTGTTTGTCCATTCTGGGCGGCTATAACTAAGACGCTTTCATCCGCTGAAAATGCGGCAGCACTGAAGGGGGCCGATACTTCAGAGTGAAACGCTTGCCATGAGTTACCACCGTCATTTGAAAGCAGAAAATACCCCTGCGCGGCCAAAGCGAGCACTCGCGTATTACCCACTATAATATGGGAGATGCTAGTCTCCAGCCGAGTATCAACGTTCTGCCACTTCACACCGTTTTTAGATGTAGCCAGAAAACCATTCTCACCACTGGCAATTAACGTATCGCTATGCTCTGCCAACGCCGTAATCGCGGAAGCAGCAATACTCACTTCCTGCCACTCTTCAACCCCTAAAGCTTTCAAAAAAATATGGCCTTTTGAGTCAGCGATTATTTTATCGCCATTCCTACGAATAAGGGCAACCAAATAATTAGCACTACCGCTGGGCTGTTCCACTCGCACCCAAGTACTACCGGCATCTGTAGATTCCAAAAGCGTATTTTTATCGCCCACAGCCAGCAATTGACTACCGCTAACTGCAATATGGCGAATGGTGCTCGGGGTTTCACCGCTTGCTTGCCTCCAATTAACGCCATCGCGAGAACGAGAAATTACGCCGTCACTCCCCCAAAGAATATACTGATCGACTTCACTATCGTATATACCACCAACATAATCTGGATTAACAACGAACACACCCTGCGCCGATATATTTCGTTCGCTTGCACGCATATCACAAGCACAAAGAAATAACGCTAGCGTTAGCGCAATAGTGCAGCGCCCAAAAACAGTAATTATGAAACCCACAAATGCACCCACGAAAGCTTTCGCACTATTAGAAATCTAGTTTAAGGCCCACATTAAGACCTCCGATGACTTAACTTAACGCAATGCGTACTGTTTGGCACTCAGACTCATCACAATAAAATACAACAAAAAATAAATTTAACCATTGACCAAGTAATAATGTAATTTAAATATCCACATAAAAAGCAATCAACTACCGCAATTATTATCGCCACTAACCGTATTGTAAGGTTGTGCAAACTAAAATATTTTTAAATTATTTGCTTTCAAAGAAAACCGCTGTAAATATTTATTTTCAGCCCCCATTTTCTGCCGTAATTATTACTTACTTCTACCGTATTCTAACATTTAACTTTATTCATCTAGATTAATTTAAAATGTAATACCCATTTTGATATTACAAAACGACATCAAATCAAAAATAAAATACAGAATAAACATCTACCAGTAACAATAAAAAATATTATAAATGCCCATATGGATGTATTGAATTTCGTATAAAAACAAGAACCAAGTATCAAGAACTGTAAATTTAATACCAATATCGCTCAAACCGCACCCTTTTGTTCAGAAAACAACCTGCATTTGTAGCAAGGTATTTGTCGCCAAACGGCACAGACAACACCACCTTAATACCGAAACAAAAATATTGGCAAGACCAAAAATTGAATTTTTGATCTTGCACGGTCAATTTCATGATGCGAATATTGCCATGCCAATTGATGTATATTGGCATGGCAATACTGTTGACCGATTTTCCAGATTGTGACGCCACAAATAATTGGCTCATAGTTTTAATACGCTATTTGCGTGGTAAGTAGCTCGATCAACATACTCAAAATTACCCTAACCAATTTTGGAGTTGCCACCAACTTAAAGTCCTTAATAATCCTAATAATGGGAAAACACTCAAATGTATAAGAAACTTTTGCTCTCAACCGTGCTTGTCGCATGTGCCAGCCAGGTGTTTGCGGCATCCAACCGGCCTAGCGGGTACACAACCATTTGTAAAATTGGTAATACCTGTTCTGTGTCTCAATCAACCAATGTGGCGTTTGGTGCTTCTGGGAAATTTGTTTATAAAGTGCTTAACGGTTCTTTCAGCTGTAGCGTTTCAACCTTCGGCTCAGATCCAATCCCAAGTAAATCTGTAAAAGAATGCTCTATACCATCAGACGGTAGTAGTGGTGGTGGAGATAGCGGTGGCGATAGCGGTGGCGATAGCGGTGGCGACAGTGGTAACGACAGCGGATCGGGTTCAAGCGGCAGTAAATGTGGCTCAGGTGGTGGGGCGACTGTATGCTTAACCGCAACCGGTGGCAGTAGCTCTATAGCATTGAAGTGGTCAGTATCGGGCTCCATTACCGACGCACAAATTTACCGCGATACCGATTCCAACCCTAGTGGCCGCACACGTCTTGCCACAGTAGGCAAAGATGCCCGAAGCTATACCGATAGCAGCGCCTCAAGTGGAAAAACCTATTATTACTGGGTTAAATTCCGCGCAGGCAGCTACTACAACTCTGGCGCAGCTTCAGCCCAGAAAGGGTCTTCTTCCGGTGGTGATTCCGGCGGCGATTCTGGTGGTGATAGCGGTGGCGACTCCGGTGGCAGCAGTGGCGGAAAAGGATCCTCTTGTAACTCAAGCGGAAGCCAGTCTGTTTCTTCAACCATCAAGGTCACAGGAACTTACGATGGTAAGTGTAAAACCTTTAACCCAACTTCCGCATTAGGTGACGGCAGCCAGTCAGAAAGCCAGAAGCCAGCATTTAGAGTAGAAGGCGGTACGCTGAAGAACGTAATCATCGGTAACAACGGTGTTGACGGTATTCACGTATACGGTGGCGGTACTTTGGATAACATCCGCTGGACCAACGTAGGCGAAGACGCCATGACCGTTAAGTCTAAAGGCAACGTTACAGTTAAAAATGTTGAAGGTTATGATGGCTCAGACAAGTTTATTCAGGTTAATGCCGAAACCAACCTCAAAGTATCTAACTGTATTGTTAAAAATATGGGCAAGTTCTTACGTCAAAACGGCGGAAAGACATTCCCAATTTCAGTTACGGTAGATAATTGCGAGATTTCCAATATGAAAGAGGGAATTTTCCGTAGTGATTCAAGTAACAGCACTGCAAAAATCACAAACAGTACGTTGAAAAATGCTGGAGACATTTGTATCGGCAAATGGAAAAGCTGTAGTTCTTCAGGTATTAGTAACTAATATTTGATTAGATCTCCTACCCTAAAGAGCAAAAGTTGGCCAGCCTGGCTTTTGCTCTTTTCTATTTACAAGCTTAGATTTATTTCCAAACCACTACTTACTACTCCCCACCCACGAAAAACAACAATAACCCAGCTTAGAAGCCCAGCCTTGCTGCCGCTGTCCACACTGCCCTCGCTATTTACACCGCACTTTTCTGCATCGCTTTAAGCTATTAGCGGGAGGACGTATCCAATGCGGTTGCAAACCGTATTTTATTCCCTTAAAAACACTCTGCATAAGACTGAGTGTCCATACTGCATTAAGTAATCACCACGCGCAGTACCCGCATCAAAAAAGCTGATGCCCGAGACCCACGCCCCATAGAGGTCTATAGGGCGCCTCAGACCGACTACCCCACTTTCCACCAGTCGATATTCCTTCGTTAACCGCGCGGCTCTATTTTT
Source organism: Teredinibacter franksiae (assembly GCF_014218805.1). NCBI lineage: Bacteria > Pseudomonadati > Pseudomonadota > Gammaproteobacteria > Cellvibrionales > Cellvibrionaceae > Teredinibacter > Teredinibacter franksiae. The sequence continues at coordinate 1,128,506 of NZ_JACJUV010000001.1, forward strand.
TCACCGAAGAAATCCGCTATGATAAAGCGCTGCTGCTAAGTATTTTCGCTACGGGTCGAACTATTGGGGTTATCAACCTATTGCGCCACGCTCAAACCTAGTACTGAACACTTGGCAGCTAAGTTCAAAAGCCTAATTGAATATGAGGCCCACCTATGAATAAACCACTTATCATCACCACTGTACTCGCCGTTTTGGGTTGCTCTACAAATAGTTACGCAGAATTAACCCAGCAAACCCTCAAGCACAATTACAAACATGCCTTTTACATCGGCGCCGCGGTCAATGGCGATATCGTTTCGGCAACCGACAAAAAAACCCACACGATTGTACGCCGCCAGTTCAACAGTATTACGCTGGAGAATGGCATGAAAGCCGAGTCCATTAACCCTACACCGGGCGTTTACAATTTTGAACCTGCCGATGCATTTATTACTTTCGGCCAAAAGAATAAGCTGTTTATTGTTGGTCACACACTGGTATGGCACAACCAAACGCCCGACTGGTTTTTTAAAACAAAAGAAGGAACAGCCAACTCGCCAGCGGAACAGCTAGAGCGTATGCGCAGTCATATTGAAGTTGTTGCCGCCCGCTATGCAGGTAAAGTTCACGCTTGGGATGTAGTGAACGAAGTGATAGCCGACGATGGTAGCTATAGGCCCACCACCTGGGTAAATGCCGTTGGCAGCGGCGACGAAATGGTAAAAGCGGCATTTCGGTATGCCCAACAATACGCCCCCAATACCGAGCTCTATTACAACGACTTCAACGCCTGGCGCCCAGCAAAACGCGAGGGTATTGTACGCTTGGTAAAAATGCTGCAAAAAGCCGATATTCGTATTGATGGCGTTGGTATTCAGGGCCATTGGGGGCTCAATTACCCCAAAACAGAGTACATTGAAGCCGCCATTGACGCCTATGCTGCACTGGGCGTTAAAGTGATGATCACAGAGCTGGACGTGGATGTGCTGCCACTCACAAAAGAAGGGCAGATTATTGGCACCGGTATGATGCACCCACAATTTCAACAAGAGGAGTTTGTTGAGTTCTTAAACCCCTACGCTAACGGCCTACCAAAAGAGGTTGAACAACAACTCAGCGATCGATACAAAGCATTATTCGAAATATTCTATGGCCGTCGCGACAAAATTGACCGCGTAACCTTCTGGGGAGTACACGATACGATGAGCTGGAAAAACAATTATCCCATTCCAAAGCGCACCAATTACCCACTAGTCTACGATCGCGACAAAAAAGCCAAGCCCGCTCTGAAAGCCATACTGGAAGTGCCGTTGAAACACTGACTGGCACCAACACCGCTATGATTAACTTGAATCATTGTCGGCTCAACGGGTGCCGACCGGCAAGTGCTTGCCAAAGCCGCACTTACTCACGCAGGCTTTACGTGTTTTCTGATTTCTCAAAAGTAGATAACCAATAGGCGCCGAAAACCCCCACAGCCAACATACCCCAAAAAAACTCCCGCATGAACTTAACAATAAAGGGGTCTACGCCAAAAAATATTTCAATAACATAGGCAATAAACATAGGCGCAACTAAGAATAAACACCAAAGCCCTCGGCCACCTACCTTCACCGCACCCGAGCAATACGGGCATACTTTTACACTACGTGAAAACTGGTACCACCTTGGTACAATACTAGAGGGACGCTGACCCAGCTGACTAAAAGTTATTTTCTTCCCGCACCATGGGCATTCTTTTGAAAACACAGCCTTATCCTTTTGTAGTAATGGTAGGAATACTGTTTACATCAAGCTCCCTCTGCCAGTCAAGATCCCCGCCCCTTCAGAACCTTTCTACAAAGTAGTTGGATCGCTCGGAGAGCTCAGCGCGCGCACAAAACCACCAAAAACACAGATATATGCAACCGAGCATTACAACGGGCAACAAGATCTCACGAATTAAAGCATAACCAGCCCAGTGGAGCTCCAAGCCTACCTAGGAGCCAACCCCAAATAGCGCTTTACCCCACTCTGACTGCGCGACACTTTTGCATGGTTTTAAGTCCTTGAATACAACTCAAAGATTAACGTCATAAATGCCCCTTAAAAATCAAGAAAACCCTAGTTCCGCCAGAACACTCCTATTACTGTTTGGCACTCTGCACTTTGAACCGGTTACCCGACCTGTTACCTACTTACTTTTCTATACCGCCTGACTGGGGAACGACACCTCTAAGATGACGACCTCCCCCTCGGCCGTAAAGGAGCCATGAATTTCACCCGGCGGTCTACTCGCATAAAATCCTGGCTCTAACCACTGATCAAATGCCTCATCATATAAACGCCCAGACACAACAAATATCTCTTCTGGATAATTATGAGACTTTTCTCCAAAGCATTTAGTGCAGTACCCATCCTTAAACTTCGTTAATCGGGTGTAATCACCCGAACTCGGGTCTTGAGCAATTGTTAATTGAGTAAGGTTTCCATCTGAGCCCTCTATAACCTCCCACATTCCGGAGTTTTCCTCAGCCAAGGTGTTCCAATATTCTTTCGTTGTCTTCATTAAACCTCCAGTTTTTTTACCACCGCTACACAGCAGCCCAAAAGCGAAACTTATTTTGGTAGGCTGGTATATAAAGCAATTGATGACGTCTGCTGATTTCAACTCAAAAAGGCATATGTCATGTCCTTTTTGCCAATGCACTCTTATAGGCGGTACCGTCATACCCCTTTTATTTTATGAATTCTGAGATTATTTGAGTCGGAGCATATACTGACTTCACATCAGAAGCTTTAGTTGGCTTTGAGAAAGCATTATCAATATCTGACCAATTAGCTCGACCTTCGGCCGCACAATCTACTAGTGGTTTCATTCGCCCCTTCGAGAACGAGGCTGGAAAATCATCAACATGTATATCTTCGTCAGCTTTAGGGTCATGTTGGTAATAAGGTCACCAAGAGCGTCCGTTCTGTGCGCGCCAGACACTATTTTCAGCCCTGAAAAAACGTTCACGATCTCCACAGGTATCGCGAATAGAATTTAAAAACTCTTTAGAATCGTCATTCAATATATAGCGCTGCGTTGTATCTACCGCGTTCCTAAAATTAAATAACTCCGCCACGATCTAAAATTTATTCCGAATCCTTCCTGGCCACATAACGTCCGCCAGAAGCGGCAAATTTTTTGTTGATTGTTTTGCGCTAGCGTTAAAGCGCCAAACAAGCGACGGAAAGATTGTCCAGCCAGCTTGCTGGCGGTGCATGACGACTTTGTATGTGCGACGTTTGACAATCGAACCTTTCCCCTACCTGCGAAACATTAGTTGTTATTCAGGCCATTAAAACCCGAAAGTGCTTTAAGACCAAGTAAATAAGCAAGGCAAGCAACAACCAAAACGCTGCGAATATCACCGCAAAAAATGGACTTATTGTCAAGGAGTAGAAACCTTGATCTATTGCTAAATCACACCCTCGATATATACCCAACCATTTACCACCAGAACTCAAGCATACCGCATGCTGAATGTTCCCATAAAAATAGAATAACAGGCAAACAACAGGAATTAGTGACAGCAACACCGATAAAATCCATCTTCTCATTCAAATCTCTCAAAGCGCTGATGACACATAACCCCCTGCAGCAGCAGGACGCATTGAAGATGTAGGTTTTTGCGGTAGCGTAGCGACCAACGCTAAAACAGAAAGGTCTGCTTGCTAGCCTTGTTAACTATTCACTCTTATTATCCGGGCGAACCAAATTTTTAGGGGTACCCAGCGTGGTTTCTTTTTTAAGCTCTTCTTCAATTTCTTTAGGAGCAGGCTTAAACAACTCCTCCGCGCGCTTTTTAGCTCGCGTCTTTGCCTTTTCTAAACGATCATTGTCACTCATAGTGACCTCACAAGATAATGTGGATTCCCTTGTCTAGCCGCAACATAACGAAAACCGCCATGGGACGTATAGTAGTCAACTAACTTTTTGTTGGCTGGCTCCATTATTCTAATTTTTTTGGCACCAATTAGGTCCCCGTATGTTTCGTATGCAAGCAGTGAAACACCGAACATTTCGCGACTAAACAGGTTCACTATCGGCGACTTCTCTATAAAGTCCAGCCTCATTTCTGTCCCCCTGAAAGTTGGGCGCCCGAGTGACAAGGAACACAACGAGTTTCCATACCAAACAGATAAATCAAATGCCTTTGGGTACCGAATACAGTACCTAGAGGCAAAGTTCCAGTCCCAATCCACCATTCTCTCCGGAGTATTCTGCCATACTGTAAACGCAGCTAGCGCAGCTGAATCAACGCCTTTTAAGTTGAGTTTCCCTTTCAAGTAGTTTGGAAGAGCATCTTCTGCCACCTTCCTGGCATCTTTTCTAGTTTCTCCATACTTTAAAATTGCGATCTCATGAGTTGCTAACATTCTTACTCCTTGTTTGAGTTAACGTTGGTGTAATATGCCGAATGAAGCGTAGCGTAATGAGGTCATTATTTACACCCTTGTTAGCTTGTTGATGTAAATAACGCCTAGCAGCATCCCCAGCGCTAGCCCTAGTACGTGCCCCGGCTTCGGATAATTGGCAAAAATCAGATCTAGAGAAAAGGCAGGGATTAATACAAATAATAAAGCGTAAACTAATCCGCGATTATTTTTCGCTAACGTTGTAAGAATAATACCAAAGCCTGCGAGTCCAAATATTCCCTGCGAAGCACCTGTTCCCGTATTCCAAGGAGCTTCAACAAATAGCGTACTATATAGAGTTCCCGAGGCGCCGGCCAAAAACCAAACTATGAGGAAAATACCCCAGCCAATGCGCCTCTCCAGAAAGAATCCCAAAACGATAATAGATAACACGTTATAAAACATATGGTATTGCTTTGCGTGTACAAGCTGACACGTAAATAGCCTCCAAATTTCCCAGGCTGAAAGGCTAGATACAGTAATTCCTCCGTACGTATTCAAATCAATCATTGTCGCTGTTCCAATAAATGAACCAGATACAATGAATGCCACTACTATTGAGCAAACCAGTGTTACTAAGCCCAAACCAATGGATACTATTGGCAATTCCTTCATCCCACCTCCATAGAGCTAACGCTTTAAGCAGCGGCGTGGCTGGCTTTACTTGTTAGATTTTCGCTCGTCACTCGAGTGCGTCTCTTTGAACTGCTTGAATTGCACAATATTTTCTTCCGAAACAACCTCTTCTGGAAACCAATATATGACACGGTTTAATTTCTTTCCCAAGAGGCTTGAAGTGTGTACAGCTGATTCATAAAGGATATATGTACGACCACGCGTGTTGCCAATATACGATGCCCAATACGCGGAATTTTTACCAGACGCTGCGTCTAGAAGCATATCAACATCTTTTTCTGTGCCTTGGCGTATTGACTCTGCACTAACTTGAATTGATGCGATCAATCCTAAAACAATCAGAACCATATACCGAATAAAATACCTCATTACTCTATCCTTCCTTGATAAACCTAACGCTTACAGAAGGCGCGCGCTTTTCAGCGTCGCCTTGCTGTACTTGTTATGTATTTTTTCTTAACTGCCAGAATTCACGCATGCTTTTTATATAATCGCTGGTAGCATTAATTACACCTTTTCTACTAAGCCCTTGCTTCTTAAAACGCTTCTCAATTATTTTTTTTAAAATGCCTTCCCAAATTTGCTCAAATCCAGTGGCAGGCACTTCAATAATAATTCTTCCACTTTGGTTACTTATTAGAGTACTTACCTTGTCCCCTGCTTTTCCTTCTAATAAATAAAAGCCATTATTTCTCATAACACCATCAATTAATGCGTGATGTTTATTGGCGTCAATTTCAATTGCAAACTCTAATGAAACAGGGCGTGAACTTTTAATGACTAAAGAAATCTTCTTTTTAGAACATAAAGCAGTCGCCCATTGGACTACTACATCACCCGGAGGCTGATTTTTATGCGCATTTATATATTCAATAATATCGGGGCGCCTATCCGCATTGACAATAATAGCAGGTATAGGTCGGCCATTTGCCCATTCAGATTCAATAATAACGCCATCATCTATAATAGAGACGGTGCTTATATTCATTACTCTATTAAACAATTCGATATTCCTTTATTAAATAAGATGTAACCTCATAAATGGCACCACTTGAATCGGTAACTCTAATTGTATATTTATCAATTCGTCCAAATTTATGAAATTCTGAGTCACATAAAAAAAGACACCAATTCGTTATTGCGGACTTTGGAGCGATCTCCATTGAATTTTTAAATGGAGATACTTCATGCCCTTTAATTGAGTTTTTTAGGTTTTGATCGTGTTGCAAAATAATACTGCCTACAGAATTATCAGCTCTTACGAAAGATATTAACAACTCAATTCTCTGGATTGCATTAGGGGAAGTAGCTTTATTTGTAACTGAAAGATTGAACCCAAAAATGAGTTTTTCTTTTTCTGTTATATAATTTATGCCCTCAATAAGATAAAGACTTAAACCTTCTTTTTTAGATTGAAACTCTTCCTCTGAAATTGACAAAGCTCTTCGTGCAATCTGAGTGCTTCTGACTGCATACAATGCAGAAATAAGTGCAACAACTAAAGCACCTATAGAAATTAATAATTCATTGGTCAATGAGTGAACCCTTTAGCGAAATACATAACATTTGAATATACGTCCCAACGACATTTATTTCCTAATAGTACGTCAAGGTGACGTGTATTCCCATCCGGTGTACGCTAAAAAACATAAAAACAGCTATCTTGGTATGCAAATGCCTCCATCCCCTTTGCCCAGAAAGAATAGTCGGCCTTTAGGGGCTATATACACAGGAAAAATTTTCCCTTGCAACCCTTTGAATTTACTATATTTAACAAAATAGTCGCTCACTGGGGCTTAGCGCTCTGTGAGCCTACAGGGAGATACCTAACACGCGCTACTATAGCAACCTACAAGCGCCTATAATTATACGTCCCAACATAATACGCTTCAGGCAATGAGCGTTGCGTACACTGGATCAAATCATCGGAAACTCTTCAAGGGTATTGCCTCTCCCCACGTTCAACATTCAGCTTTACCGTCCGGCCTAGCACCCTATTGACTACTGCCTTATGCGCCTTAAGCCCGCCTATTCTACTACGGCGATTTTTAGCCACAAAAAAACGCCGATATTTTTTTCAACTATCGGCGTTTCTTCAAATCAAATTAGTGCGGTTAAAGGGTTTTATTCAGCATGTGTACTGTTTGTTCCATCTGCGCTTCTTTGTCGTCAATAAATTTGAATTTATTCCACGCTAAACGAATTATGTCGTTGTGATGCAACCGTTGCCGGCCCTCTATGCGCAGGTCATTCACGTAAGTGCCATTGGTGCTACCGGCATCTTCTAGGTAGTGCTCTTTAAACTCTGGAAAGTGGCTGTTTTCGCGCTGCTCAAGCGTCGCATGGCGAGAGCTAACGGCAGAGTCGTCGATAACTACAGTGTTATCGGGATGGCGGCCTAGGCTGGTGGAGGGCTCTGTAAGTTCGAATTTGTGGACAACAACGTCGTCTACTAGTTGTGCAAGTATCGCCATGGTTCGTACCTTTAACTCTTACTTTAAATGGGATGACGGCGTCATCATAGATAACCCGATTTTCTTGCTTCGTGCGCGAAGTCTCGTTTGATTGCTTTTTTCAACACCAGTGCCAATTCGCCTGCACTTTCGTAGCGGTCTTCTATGTCTTTTTGCAAACACTGATTGGTAATGCGCGACGCACTCGTAGGGAGCTCCTTGCGTAACGTACGCACCCCCCGGTGCTTGCTGTGAATTATTTCATAGGTGAGGCTTGCTAGGTTATCGCCTATAAATGGCAGGCCGCCGGTAAGCAATTGGTAAAACGTTACCCCTAGGCTAAACACATCCGCAGCATGGTTAACGCGCTTACCTTTTAATTGTTCTGGGGACATGTACAGGGGGCTGCCCAGTATTTCGCCAGTACTGGTTCTGGAGTCATCTACTAATCGCGCTATACCAAAGTCGGTTACTTTCAGTTGGTAGGGTGCGGGGTTGTACATAATATTGCCGGGCTTTATATCGCGGTGAACAATATTAGAGCCGTGAGCGTATTCCAATGCTGTCGCAACATCGGCCATTAAGCGGTAAACCTCGAACACTGGCAGCAGGTGATTTTCATTCACAAAGGCGCTCAGGGCTTTTCCTTCTACGTAGTCCATGGCAATAAACGCAAGGTCGGCCTCTTCCCCCACATCGTATACCGAGACAATATTGGGATGGTTCAGTCGCCCAGCCGCTTCGGCTTCGCGAAAGAAACGCGACTTTATGCCGTCTAATTGATCCGCCGCGAACTGGCTATAGGTTAAGGTTTTTATGGCCACCTGACGGGCAATTCTTGGGTCGTACCCCAAGTACACCGTACCCATGGCTCCACGGCCCAATTCCCGCCGAATTTCGTAGCGGCCGAGTACGGGCCTGTCGATTTCTGGCTGGTCGATAACCACCGTAGCATCGCCCGCCGAAGCCACCTGGGTTTTACTGGGGCCGGAGCTAGCCAGCATAGCTTCCAGTGCGCCAATTTTTTGCTCGGTATCGCGGAACCCTTTGCTGCGTTGCGCAAGGTGTTTAAAGGTGTCGATTGCCGACCGGTACTGTCGTTTACCCGCGTAAGCACTACCCAGCTCATAGTATTTCTGTAGCACCGCTGAGTTTGGCGAGCAGTCGTCCAATATGGCGGGCACTTCGCTGTATTGACCACGATTTATAAGCATGTCGGCTTGAATAACGCCAGCTTCATCCACTCGCCCCTGTAAGTGTTGCCACCGCTGGTGCTGGCTTTGCCAAATTCGAATGAGCGCAAAACCAACGATTAGCCATGCCATCTGCGCGCCCATGGGCATCCATAAGCCACGGTTCACGGCCATCACCATTTGAACAACCAACAGAATTATCAGTATTAATGCCACCATTGCGCTACCGGCCGCAGCGGATACACGGGACAAACCAATCACCAACAGAAGGGTTATGAGCAGTGTTAACGTTGCGCTTGCGGGGGAAAACCACCAAGGCGTGTAAGCGGTTTTACTGTTCAACAAGCTGTAAATCGCGGCAGCGTAGGCTTCCACGTGCACTGAGGAGCTGGAGGCAATAAGGACATGGCTAGGAAACTTGCCCCTGGCTAACCCCTCCTCCAGTGACATGCTGTTAAGAAGCGGGGACAAGCGATCTGTAGCCGTGTGATAGGTGAGTAAGCGCCCACCTACGGAGGTGCGGACCTCGCTGTTGCCCACCGTTAAACCTCGGTCGCGCTGCCAATAAAACGACCAAGGGTTGGTGTCACTGGCTTCTCCCTGCCGCCTCTCTACGGCAAATAAATAATACGCAAGAAAATCTCCATAGGCCGTATTTTCACTGTCGGAAACAGCTAGGTAGCGCTCGTTTTCACTTACGCCTAGTAAGGGGTAATGTTCAAGGCTAGAGCGCGGTGGCGTTGGCGCAAGCGCGGCGCGGTCTCGCCCAAGTTCGTCAATTGGCCATAACCAACCCATTAACATAGGGGGAACACCGTCGAAAATGTCGGCCTGCCGGGGTAAGGGTTTCTGCCCGCTTTGCACGCCTGCATGGCTGGCAACAATCACCCGTTTACTGCGTAGGGTGTCAATAAGTAACTGCTTTCGCACCACAATTTCTTCGGCTTCTTCAGCTAAGCCCGAATTGTTGCTGCTTGCGCCAATGCGTTGAAGTAAACCGTCGGCAACGCCTTCGCGTAACTCAATAGATTCCGGCAGTATTAAGCCTACCGTCGCGTCTGAGCTATGGAGTATGTTGGCCAGCAGCGCACCCAGTTTACCTGCGCTGTTGATGTCTTGCTGCCAGCTGTTCAGCTCAGCATCAGGCACACGCACAATACCTATGTTCGCTCCACCTTTAGGGGCTTCGAGTAAATAGCTGCTGAGGGTAAACAATTTTTGGTCGAAGGCTTGCAGCCAACCACTAAACTGAGCTGGCACGATGGAAAGTAGAATACCAATGGTCATCACCCAGGTGCGCAGGCTGAAATTGGCGATCTTGGTAAAAGGCAGTTTGGCCAGCATTGGCGATCGATAATTCGTTTTGGTTGGTTTGGGTGTTAGTTAATTACTACAGGGGAACCTCTTGCCTAGCAAACGAGGATCGCCGTTTTCTATTCGGTATAATACACGCCCGGAATCCAGCTTTTTTTAATCTTCAAGGTTCGTTCGAGATCATTCGGTAATTTAGGCAGATACTCAAATTCGTGGGTACCAACGGTGAGCACCACGCCGGGTTCCAACAATACTTCGGAAACCCTTACACCGTTAGCAAAAATGCCATTGGTACTACCCAAATCCAATACGCGCCAACCATCACCCGTAGGTTCTATTTTTGCGTGCATACTACTTACCGTTGGGTCTTCTACTTTAATTGGGCATTCACTACTGCGGCCAATTAGCGTGGTTTCACCCAGCTCGTAGACGGTTACAGTAGCGCCATTGACCAGATGCCGGAGGTAGGCCATAGGCTAAAAGCTCCATTGAATTCACGGCTCTCTAGGGTAACAGCAAGCCAAGGGGATTGGTATTAAGGTTCCGAGAACCGGGTCGCGAATGGAGAGTTTGGGTGACAACTACACCACCCGAAAGGGTACTAATGGTGCGTCGAGTTTTCCAGCGAATCCACCAGTTCACTGAAGGTATCACGATTGGACGCGTTCATATCCATGAGTAAACGATGCGCCTCCAGCACCCGCTGCTGAACCTTGTGCTCATCGGAGATATCTTCATGGAGTACTTGCTCTTCCCCGGGCGCCAAAGCCGCCGCGCCAATGGCTGCCTGCTCTTCAACGATGCGGAAAATATCCTCGAAACCCATGGATGCCAGCAAACGGGTAATACTAGGATTGCCCGACAGTACCGTTGGATCATCGTGTTTTAGGGCCCGACCTTTAATGGAAATTTTGGCCATTAGCCCCAATGTTGTGCTGTCGATGGCCTGAGCATCCGACAGGTCGAACACTACCGAGCAAAAATCGGGTGCATCAAACATTTTTTCAATGAAGTCATCGAAGGACAAACAGAGGGTGAGGCGGACATCCCCCTCCATCTTAATAACATAAACGCCGTCGTGTGCCGCTACCTTGATTTCACCTGAACTCATACTGCCTACTCTACGCTGGTTGTGGGTACTTCGGGAGCCCGAACATCCTCGGCGGCACCCGCACGGGCACCACCCCTAATTTTTAATATAGCAATATCGTCAGGAATCGTTTCAACATTGTGTAAATTCAATACCTGGCACAGGTCTTCTATCTCGGTTGCAACCTTTGTATTTTGCGGCAACAGCGCTTCATTCCCTGTTAATTGCTCCAACAAATAGCTTTCCTTTTCAATGAGACCTTTGCGCGGGAGCACCTCCAATACGCCATCTGAAAATATCACCAAGGTGAATGCCTGCGGCAGCTGAAGAATATTTACCTCCCACTCGCCGTCGGGGAATATTCCCAAGGGCTTGCCCTTCCCCGCTAAATATTCCGACCGATTCCCGGTTATGAGGACAGGTAAGGGTAGATGCCCAGCCACTACATACCGCATTTCCAAGGTTTTGGTGTCGATCACGCCAACAAAGCACGTAAGGTGACAACCCACTTTGGAATGGAGTATTTCCCTATTAATGAGTTTCATCAGGGTTCCTGCGTCGCGCTGGAAAGATTCTTCCGTTTGAAAGATGCGATGCTCCCTAAAAACCCGGCTGACTAACTGCTTGAGCCAAACGGTGACAAACGCTGGCGCGGCACCATGGCCCGATACATCCGTTAGATAAAAAGCCAGGTAGCGACCGCCAATAAGACCGTAGTCAATGAAATCACCGCTAAGGTAAAGCGAAGGGATCATTCGGTAATTAACCGTAAGACTGCCAAACTGCCGAGGTGTGTCGGGCATCAATTTGCTCTGTACCTCCCGGCCCGCCTTTTGGTCGTGCTCTAGCAGACGAACATATTCACGCAATTCGCGGTTGGCTGTTTCCAGCTTTTCTCGGTAGCGTTTGTTTTCCTGGCGTAAATCGTTACGCTCCAAGGCGCGGTTAATGGCGTGTATCAACACCTCCATATCCACAAGAGGCTTTACCAAGTAATCGGCAGCACCCAAACGCAGCGCTTCCACAACATCGCGCACAACCCCCATACCCGAGACAACAATAACCGGAACTTCTGGGCAAGCTTTACGTACGGCTCGCAGTACATTCAAGCCATCAATTTCGGGCATGCAGAGGTCAGTAGTAATCAGGTCTACGGTATTATTGTGTAGCCAAGCCATGCCGCTAGCAGCATCGCCTGCTTGGCGCACACGAAAACCTGTATCTTCCAGGTAGGCGGCAATGCTTTCGCGCACAATGGTGTCATCATCAATCACCAACAGCTGCCGATTGGATTCAACCATCGATATTCGTCCGTTTTTCTCTGATTTAGATTGCATTTCTGAAGGGGAGATTTTAAAAGCTGTTAACGCTCATTTAAAACAACCTGCTGTACACCCGTTTTTCGTTATACACATTTTTTTGAGCGCTGCTCGTTTCTTATGTCGCTGTGTTTAGAACAAAAAAGTAGCTTTAAAATGGGCTATAGAGGCTCTAACAGTACTCCCATATTGGCGCTCACGCAAGCTACCCAAAACGCGAATTTTGCGATATTGTTGCACATAAGTTGAGCAAAGCGTTCGACTATCAGCCATACTGTTTTGAAGGCTGATTGGGGGGTATCCATTAGCTCTTCGACCAGTCAAAACCTTCAATAAACACCTAATTAAAAGAAGGACAGTACTATGACTCTTGCCAACAGAGACTATCTGGAAAAGCGCAATTTCATTCGCATGAAAGTTGATACTCCAATCGATATTCTACTCACCCGCGACCACGAATCACTTCAAGGTATTTGCCGAGACTTAAGCGGTGGCGGCCTTTTGGTTGAAGTGCCCACAGCCCTACCGATTGGAACATCTGCCGAAGTATCGATTCAATCCAGCCACGGCCACAGCCCAATGCTCCATGCACGGGTACGGGTAAGCCGGGTTGAAGCGCAACCCGATACAACCGCCCGCCCCTGCTTGTTGGGAATGGAAATAGAAGAGGTACTCGCTAGCTGAACACTCGATATCTGTAACACGAAGCAGTTATAAAACTGACTTTCGAGAAAACCGTGGGGTTTACACAAAAAATTGTAATGAAAAGTAAACGCAGGCTAATGTAGGTTTCAGCTTAACGTCACCCCGGGTAAAACACTTTCGAGCAACGGTTGTCGCTCGAGCAGGGGATTCTTCCCCCCAAAAAAGCGGTAACCTTTCCACCGCCAGAACACCCTTCCCTCAAAATTCCGCACCTTCCCAATAACGTTCTCAACCAAAACGCCGCACTAAACTCTCGCGTTATTGCCGTTAATTTCACTCAAAAGTAGATATGTCTTAACATTATTGAATGCTGCCACGCCACCCAGAGCCCAGCCTCTCACTCAATACCGGGTTGATGTATGAAGAGCATTAAGAAAGCGGTAGAAGTGCCCCCTTGAAGGATGCAGAAACGTATTTGCCCTAGAAAACTGGGCATTGAAAAAAACCATTCCCTAAAGCTGACTAGGGAATGGTTTTAAACGAAGGGGCCGTTATTCACACAACAAACGGGTAAGCGATCAATTCACTTAAAACGCTAGGTAGGTGCCCCCTTTACGGTTTCACGTACAGATTGCACGATGGCGAAAAACACCGGAATAAACGGTGTGCCCACCACAAGGGCGACAATCATTCCCCACATTACGGTATGACCCAAACTCATTTGGCTAAACATGCCCGCGCCCGAGGCAAATACCAAGGGTAGAATCCCTAATACAAAAGATAGGGCGGTCATACACACAGCGCGAAAGCGTAGCTTGGCGGCTTCGGCGGCGGCTTCCATTATACTAAGGCCTTCGGCACGACGCTGGCTGGCAAACTCCACAATCAGAATCGCGTTTTTCGCAGCGAGACCAATTAGGAGTACCAGCCCCACCTGCGCAAACAGGTCCAAGGCCCCGAGCTGCGGAATACCTAGCTGGCGCACCAACAATAACCCGTATATCGCACCGGTAACGGCGATAGGGACAACGAGAATAATCGCCACCGGCATCGACCAACTTTCATATTGCGCAACAAGGAATAAATAAACGAAGACGATCGCCAAAGCAAAAGCAATTATTGCTTGATTGCCCGCCTTTCGTTCTTGGTAGCTCATGCCGGTCCATTCCACCGTATACCCTTCGGGTAAGGTTTCGGCCGCAATGCGCTCCATCTCCAACATTGCTTCTCCACTGGCAACGCCGGCGGCAGGGTTAGCCCGTAATATTGCCGAACGGTAGAGATTATAGCGTGTGCCCACATCGGCACCCAGCGTAGGCTCTGTACTTACAAGAGTTGAAAGCGGTACCATTTCACCCGTGGTCGAGCGCACATCTAACTGCATAATGTCGTTTAAATTTGACCTAAATTCCGGTGCGGCCTGCATCATTACACGGTAAGTTTGACCAAACAGCGAAAAATCGTTGACGTAAGCCGAGCCCAATTGCGATTGCAGCGTGGAAAAAATACTGGTGAGCGGCACGTGTAAAGTTTTCGCTTTGTCGCGATCGATATCCACAAAATACTGTGGCACATTCGCACGAAAGGTGGTGGAAGCATCCGCAATAAGCGGCGAACTATTCGCTACTGCAGCGACAGACTGTATCGCGGCAGCTAGATGCTCATGGGAACGGCCTTGGGTGTCTTCCACCACTAATTCCAAACCACCTACAACACCCATTCCAGGGATGGAAGGAGGCGGAAATGCTTGAATTAACGCTTCAGGAATTTCGCGGTATGCACGCTCGTTAATTCGGCGAGCAACCGCAAAAGATACGTCTTTAAAGTCGGGGCGATCTTCCCAGTGACGCAATACAATAAAGCCCGCGCCGCCATTACTCTGTGCCGCCCCAGCCAATATGGAGAAGCCAGAAAGAAACGTGGCACTTTCGACGGCAGGGTCTTCTTCAATCATGGTTTGCAGTTTGGCCATAACCGCTTGGGTGCGAGTTATGGAGGCAGCATCGGGGAGCTGCACATTAATCATGAGCACACCTTTGTCTTCAGTGGGCACGAAGGCGGAGGGCACTATTTTTACGCCAAGAACCAACGCGGCCATAATACCAACAAATAGACCACCCACTAAAATACGACGTGCTAAAAGAAAGCCTACCAAGCCGGTAAATTTTTGTGTGACCCCGCCAAAATAACGGTTAAAAACGCGAAACCACCCCGGTTCTTTTTCGCTACGGCGCAAAACTAAACTCGCTACCGCCGGGCTGAGTGACAAAGCACACACGGATGAGAGCACTACTGCCACACAAATGGTAACCGCAAATTGGTTATACATGACACCGGTAATACCCGGTAATAGCGCCACGGGAACAAACACCGCCAGTAACACTAAGGTGGTTGCCACAATAGGGCCGCTCACCTCTTCCATGGTTTTAGTAACGGCTTCTTTGGGGGTAATATTAGGGTCTGCGCGCAGGTGGCGGTCAGTGTTTTCCACCACTAATATGGCATCGTCTACCACAATACCAATAGCCAATATTAACCCGAATAGCGTGACCGTATTAATAGTCATACCCATCATTAGCATGACGCCAAAGGTGCCGATAAGTGAAACCGGAATAGCCACGGTAGGCACCAAGGTGGGTCGCCAGTCCCCCAAAAAAATAAAGGTGATGAGTACCACTAAACCCACCGCCTGCATTAGCGATGTAACCACTTGAGAAATTGATACTTCAACATAGCGAGTAGTATCGTAGCCTATGTCGTACTCCATGCCTGCAGGAAAATCTTTTTGCATTTCAACAAGTTCGGCTTTTACTTTGTTGGCGGTTTCCAAAGCATTGGCGCCAGGCAAGGTGTACACCGCCATAACCGTGGCCGGTTTGTTTTTATAGCTGCCGCTAACTTTATAATCCAACTGCCCGAGTTCAAGACGAGCAACATCTTTAAGGTGCACCATGGCACCACTAGCGTTCACCCTTAAGATAATGTTTTCGAACTCCGCTTGGGTTTTCAAACGGCCCTTAAGCTGTAAGGTGTATTCAGTACTCAGGTTACCGGTGTAGGGCGGCGCGCCAATTTTACCTGCGGGGGCTTGAATATTTTGCTCTTTTAACGCGTTACTAATGTCGTCGACAGTAATACCCAGCGCCGTCATTTCACCAGGGTTCAACCACAGGCGCATAGAGTAGTCGGCCGTACTAAATACAACCGCATTGGAAACCCCAGAAATACGCTTTAAGCGGCTCTCAATATTAATAAGGCCGTAATTGGCTATAAATAATTCGTCCAAACTTTCGTCGGGAGAATAAAGGCTGACGGTAAATAAAATGTCTGGCGAAATTTTTTGAATGACTAAACCCTGCGCGCGTACTTCAACCGGCAGAGAGGGTTCGGCAAGTTTTACCCGGTTTTGCACGCGTACAAGCGCCATGTCCGGATCGTCGCCCACATTAAACGTAATTTTTAAACTATAGCTGCCGTCGTTTGCAGAGTTGGAGCTCATGTACTCCATGCCCTCTACACCGTTGACCGCATCTTCAATTATTTGGCCAATACTCTCTTCCATCACTTCGGCAGAGGCGCCCGGCCACTTAGCTTGTACCTGTACTTGAGGAGGTGCGATTTCCGGGTATTCGGAAATCGGCAACATCATTTGCGCAACAACACCCGAAAGCGTAATGACCAAGGCAATAACAATGGCAAACTTGGGCCGCTCGATAAACGTTTTACTGATCATTTTTCGCCACCCTCACTGGCTTGAGTGGCGGGTTTATATTCCGACACATTTACCGTTTGCCCTGGGCGCGCTTTTTGTACCCCGCGCACAATCACACGGGTACCGGCATCCAAACCGGAATTTACCACTGTATTTTCACCCAAACGTTCGCCCACAATCAGGTTCTTTCGCGTGACCTGGCTGTTGTCATCTACAGCTAAAACATAGGTGCCACGCTGATCAACCTGCACGGCTGCCTGCGGCACAGTCAAGCTCATCAAGGGTTCTTCTAAGCGTAAAATTACGCGTACAAACATACCGGGGCGCAGTATGTCATCAGGGTTGGGCAGGCTAGCCACACTTTCTACTGTGCCGGTTTTACTGTCTACGCGGTTAGAGAAGTAATCAATTTTACCGGTATGGGCGTATTCAGTGCCACCGGCCAACACAATAGCGACAGTAATATCCTCAACGGTAATCTTGCTTTCCGCGTTTACAACAGAGATCAGCAGTTTTTCTGGCAGCTGGAACACCACATCTGTTCCATCCTGACCAACCAAACTAGTAAGAGCGCCCAACTGCGGGCTAACTATATCGCCTACTGCCGGCAAGGAACGGCCAACGCGACCCGCTTGAGGCGCCTTTATACTGGTGTAATCTAAATTAACTTGGGCACTTTCTACAGCGGCTTCTGCCGACTGGGTAGCGGCTTGAGCCTCTAAGGTACGAGCCTCCAAAGTGTCGAATTCGGATGCTGAAATATAACCATCTTTAATCAGCTTTTTACCGCGCTCATAATTTTTCTCGGCATTTACCTTGTTCGCTTTGGCGCGGGCAAGTTCGGCATTGGCCTTTGAGAGCTGAGCTTTGTATGGCGCTGGGTCGATATCAAATAGAGGCGCCCCGTCTTCTATCGTATCGCCTTCTTTGAAGTGAATGGCGGTTAATTCACCTGACACCTGCGCAATAATATCGACATCCGAACGGGACTGAATACGCCCGTTAAAACCCCTTGATGGGTGATAGGGTTGCTCCTTGACCGTGACCACAAATACTTCCGGGTCTTCTTTTACCTGCGCGACCTCTTCGCCGCAGGCAAAAAGGCTGAGGCATAGAAATAATACAAATAGGATGCGCATGGAATATCTCCTGTTTTAGTTTTTATATCGACTAAAAATCATTAACTTCTGAATGGGAGGGCAACAGGAGGCGAACGTTATTGTTTTTCGCCTACATAGGTTCCCGGACACTTCCCTATCGGGGATCAATAAAAAGTGAGTATAACCAGTCGGTATACGACTAACAACGGCTGAGCCCGGTTTAGCAAGCGCTTGAAAGCTATTTCGGACGACCAATACTTCAGGTTACCCAACGAGAAGCAAAGCGCCTTAAAAATCGAACTCCTGTTCATCAAATTCACCGCCAAAATCGTCTTCTACATTGCCGTCCTTAACTAAATACTCTCTTCGCTGCAAATAGGCATCGCGAATAAACGTGTATTCATCACCGGAAATCAGTTCTTCGGTTTGTAGTAGCTTTGCGCGAATATCAATAAAATCTAACGCCACCAACGAGTAGCGTGTTGTTCTATGGCCGATATTCGAAACGGGGTGGATCTGCCAGTTTACCGGCAAACCGACGGCCTCAGTAACGGTATAGGGGCCCAATAAAGGCAACACGAGGTAGGGGCCTTCGGGCACCCCCCAAACAGCTAGCGTTTGGCCAAAATCTTCTCCGTCTGCTTCGCTCAAGCCGGCCTTACGGGCTACGTCAAATAGCCCGGCCACGCCGACCGTAGAGTTGATCAATAAACGCCCAGCATCATTTCCAGCCTGCTTCCATTTCCACTGTAAAACATCGTTTACAATGTTATTGAGTTCGCTAAGGTTATCGAAAAAATTACTTACACCCGATTCTACCGGGTCTGGTGTTATTGCGACGTACCCCTTCGTCACAGGTTTCAGCAGCCATTTGTCGGCAAACATATTAAAGGAGTAGACCCCGCGATTAAAACGCTCGAACCGATCGCGTGAATGCTCGATTTGCATTGGCGCATCGGTATTGTCCGCAGCTTGGGGCGAAGTTGTGCACCCGAGGAGAATAGCGGTAATGAACCCGAGCGATAACCGCTTCAGCCGCCGCACGTTTTGGCGCAACAACGTGAGTAACATTTTCATAGCTTACTTCCTTAGCAGGCGAACCCCTGGGACCGATACAAAGTAAGGGACACTATACTCCAACCCCTTCATGCATTATGTAAAATGCCGTACTCAGAGGGTATCCAGCACCGATTGCCACTGCTTATTCAAACGTTTTTCCGATACAGGAAAGAGGGTTTTTAACGTTTGCGCAAAAAGAGAAATCCGTAATTCTTCAATCATCCATCGATACTGCTGCCAAGGTTCGCACTCGGTGTATTGCGCAATGCCAACCTTTTCGAATTGATCGGCATGCTTGCGCCACATAGCTTCGAGGCTGGCGATGTGCATTTTGTCTTTTTGAGGGTTTTGCGGTGCTTTCTCCAAGCGGACGATTATTCCTCGTAAATAGCGCGGATACTGTTTTAACCAGTGCCACCGCGTCGTCACAAGAAAGCCGGGGGCGAACAAGCTCTGCATCTGATGATTAATATCACCAAAAGCAAAAGCGAGCACCAAAGCATTTTTATTGGCCTTCATTTGCTTGCGTATCTCCACTGCGAGAGGCAGTAACTCGGCAACTAATTCGGCAATTTGCTGGGCGATTTCAACCACCTCGCCACGGCCTGCTTCTAAGCGCCGCTCAAATTCCGACTGGTCACGCACTAACTCAAACAGCTCGCCCTCGCCTTGAAAGCAGGCACGCTGAACAGCTGCAAATAAAATATCATCGATTACTTGGTCACGCTTGCCCAGATTCAGAACCGCCAAACCCAAATCTTTTCCACGTAAAAGCTCCTTGCGCAGGTACTTTATCGTAGGCCCCAATGCGAGCTGAGCAAGACGAACAATACCCCTTGTGGAACTATAATGCGCATCTAAAGGGTTATCTAACACCTCAAGATCTACATGCGTCCCTCGATCTACCAGCGCAGGAAACGCCTTTACTTGAATTTTTCCGCGAGGCATTTTCACCTCTTCCGGTAGTGCATTAAAATCCCAGCGAGTAATATTTTCTCGCTCTAGCGAATGATGGGCAGCACTGAGTGTATTGCGTACCTGCTGGCGATAACGCTCGCGCAATGTCGCTAAATCACGGTCGCGGTCGATAACATCTCCACGCTCATCTACCACCTGAATATTCATACGGTAGAAGTCTTCAAGTGTATCGATAGGCCAGTGCTCAATGCGAATGTTCGCAATATGCTCTAAAACCTCCGCTAAACTTTCGGCTAGCGGACGTTTGCTCGGCTTCAATCGCGCCAGCGCACGATCGACATATTGTGGTACCGGCACCAGTTTTTTTCGCTCTTGTTTCGGCAACGCCTTCACCAGCGCTATACATTTGTCTCGCAACAACCCAGGCACCAACCATTCCAACCGCCCTTCAGGTACCAGATGTAAAAACTCAACGGGCACCCTCACGCTTACGCCATCATCACTGTGCCCCGGTTCAAAATGGTAGTGCAACGGTAACGTTAAACCGTCGCTCTCCAGCACATCAGGAAATTGGTTTTCACTTACTCCCTCGGCCCCGTGCAACATGAGTTGTTCTGGCACTAATTTAAGTACCGAAGCGGCATTTGCTTCTGCTTTTTTACGCCATTGCTCAAAGCTGGCGAGGTTGCAAATATCCGCAGGAATAACCGCAGCATAGAAGTCGAATATGATTTCGTCGTCTACCAATATGTCCCGCCGCCTTGCTTTAGCTTCCAGTGACTGTACCTGCTCTACTAACCATTGATTGTAGGCAAAGAAGTGACTAGTAGCAGGAAGGTCGCCTTGGGCACCAAGGCTTTTATCGGCGAGTTCTCTCGTTTCGGCTTCCAGTTTTTTATATACACTTTTATGCTTTCTATACTTACCCTCAACCAGAGCTTCGCGAATAAAAATAGTGCGTGCCTCAACCGAGTCAATCTTTCCATAGGCCACACGTTTTTTTTCAACCAGTATCAGCCCGTATATGGAAATACGTGCATAGGCCATTACCTGGCCGCTAAGAGCATCATAAAAGGGTTGGAAATAGTGGTATTTTAACTGGTGCCGGCCGCACTCTAGCGCCCAGTCTGGATCCACCTTGGCCACCATATGGGCATAGAGCTGGGTAGTTTCTATAAACTCCGCGCCCACCAACCACTTAGGCTTTTTCTTCGCCTGCGAAGAGCCAGGAAAAATTTGAAACTTTCGGTTTCGGCTACCCAGGTACTCAATAGCACTGCGGCCCGTTTTACTTTTCTCGCGCTTAGTGTCTCGCGGGGAATCGGAACCTTTGCCCTCTTCATTTTTTAACCCGAGGTTTGACAGCAGGCCTGCCACCAACGCGCGATGAACATTCTCGTAACTGGAGGGCTCCGCATTCTCTTTTAGGCCTAGCGCTTTTATAGCAAGCCGTAATTGATGGTGTAGATCCCGCCATTCTCGCACACGTAAATAGCTGATAAATTCTTTCTTGCAGCGTTTTCCCCATTTATTCTGTGATAGCTCCTGACGTAACTCTTCGAGATAACGCCAAAGGTTAGTCAATGCAATAAAATCCGATTCTTCATCGCGAAAACGACGATGCTGTTCATCGGCCGCCTGGCGTTTTTCCGCTGGCCTCTCCCGTGGGTCTTGTATGCTTAGCCCGCTGACAATAATGAGTATTTCGCTTAGGCAGTTGAGCTTGCCCGCTTCAATAATAATGCGCGCAAAACGCGGGTCTACTGGCAGCCCATGTAGCTGCTTGCCCAACACTGTTATTTGGCCTTTTTTATCGACCGCCTGAATTTCTTCCAGCAATTTAAAACCGTCGTTAATCAGTCGGTTTTCGGGTTTGTCGACAAAAGGGAATTTACGCACATCACCAATGCGTAACTGCAGCATCTGCAAAATAACCGCCGCTAAACTGGTGCGCTGAATTTCCGGGTCGGTAAATTCCGGACGGCTAACAAAGTCTTCTTCACTGTAAAGCCGGTAGCACACGCCTTCAGATACCCGCCCGCAGCGGCCCTTACGCTGATTGGCGCTGGCTTGCGAGATAGCTTCGATTGGTAGGCGCTGGACCTTTGTGCGCACACTATAGCGGCTGATACGCGCGCGACCGGGGTCGATAACATAGCGAATACCGGGCACGGTTAGGGAGGTTTCAGCAACATTTGTTGCGAGCACAACTCGGCGACCACGGTGGCCTTGAAACACGCGATTTTGCTCAGCAAGGCCTAGGCGAGCATAGAGCGGCAGAATATCGAGCTGGGCAAAGCCAGCTTTTTTAATGGCGTGGGACGTTTCGCGAATCTCTCGTTCACCACTGAGGAAAACCAAAATATCCCCACCTTGCTGTTTTGAGCTTTGAAGAATTTCATCGACGGCACCCACAATAGCCTCGGTCGCATCTTCGTATTCTTCATCCCAAGGCCGATACAATGTTTCTACCGGAAAAGTTCTACCGGACACTTCGAGAACAGGGGCTTTATGTTCGCCAAAACTCGAGAAGTGCGCCGAAAACTTTTCCAGATCTATCGTTGCCGACGTTACAATCACTTTTAAATCTTTACGCTTGGGCAACAACTCTTTCAGATAGCCCAATAAAAAGTCGATATTCAGGCTTCGTTCGTGGGCCTCGTCAATAATCAGCGTGTCGTATTTAAGTAACAGCGGGTCCTGCTGGATTTCGGCCAACAGTATGCCGTCGGTCATCAGCTTGATATACGTGCTGTGATCTGAGTGATCGGTAAAACGCACCTGATAACCCACTGCGCCACCAAGAGGTACCTGCAGTTCATCTGCAATTCGGCTGGCGACCGTTCGCGCAGCAATGCGACGCGGCTGGGTATGGCCGATCATTCCCTTTACACCACGCCCTAATTCTAGGCATATTTTGGGTATTTGCGTGGTTTTCCCGGAGCCGGTTTCACCCGCAAGAATAACGACTTGATGCTGCTGAATAAGCTCGGCGATCGCTTCCCGCTTGGCGGAAATGGGTAATTTATCGTCGTAGGTAATAGCCGGGATGGCTTCATTACGCGTATTTACACGCGTAATAGCGCGCATTAGTTTTTGCCGAAACTCCGCCAGCTTGCGGTCACAGGGCTGGTTTTCTTGCTGCCGTCGACTAATAAACTGCCACAACCTGCGCAGTATTTGCTGGTCGTTACTGCATAACAAGCGCAGGTGTGCATGCACAATTTCTGCGCTAAGTTGCTCGGGTATGTTAGTGGAGATTGCTTGGAAGGTCATGGCACACGCTCAAATCGAGCGCGCATTATACGCACGGCGCGGCCATTATGGCATTCCGGTAAGATCTAACGACGCAAATTAGTGAGCACGCCGTCCAAATTAGCACGTGAACTGCGCATTTGCCTTGGAGAATTGCCGGCTGGACTCAACCGTAAATGCCTACAATTATTGTACTCGGTGGGTTTAGGTAGGGATGAAAACAAGAAGGAAGCTGGCGCCGAAAACTATTTCGGCGCTCATTTCATGACGGTTATTCGGTGAGGTTACCGTAAGACATTAAGCGTTGATACCGCTTTTCTAGCAAACTGTCCAAGTCTTCAGCGGCAAGCTGGTCGAGCTGTTCGGACAACCGCTCTTTGAGTTTTGCGGCCATCGCATCCATATCGCGGTGAGCACCACCCAAGGGCTCTGCTATGGTTTCATCAACGATACCAAGGTCCTGCAAAATACTGGATGTTACCCCCATAGCTTCGGCTGCGAGGGGCGCTTTTTCCACCGTTTTCCAAATAATGTTGGCACAACCTTCTGGAGAAATAACAAAGTACGTTGAGTACTGCAGCATATTCAGATGGTCACCAACACCAATGGCCAAAGCGCCACCGGATGAACCCTCTCCTATTACGGTACAAATAATAGGCGTGCGCAAGCGCGACATAACCGCCAAATTTCGTGCAATGGACTCACTGATCCCACGCTCTTCGCTGTCGATCCCCGGGTATGCCCCAGGCGTATCAATAAGCGTGAGCACGGGCATTTTGAATCGCTCGGCCATCTCCATTAAACGCAACGCCTTACGATACCCTTCGGGCTTGGGCATTCCGAAGTTGCGGAGAACTTTATCTTTAACCGAACGGCCTTTCTCTTCGCCAATAACCATAACCGGCTTGCCGTTCAAACGCCCAACACCCCCAATAATGGCTTTATCATCGGCAAAATGACGATCACCGTGCAGTTCATCCCAGTCATCAAAAATACGGGGTATGTAGTCTGCGGTATAGGGCCGCTGAGGATGGCGGGCCACCTGAACAATCTGCCAGGAGGACAAGTTTGAGTAGATGCGCCCAGTCAGACTGATGCTTTCTTCGCGCAGGCGTGAAATCTCTTCACTGATATTGAGGTCGTTATCCGTTCCGACCAACTGCAATTCTTCGATTTTCCCTTCCAGCTCGGCAATGGGCTGTTCGAAATCGAGATAGTTTAAATTCATAGCAATGGTTCGACCTTAGCTGGTAGCGTAACCCGAGAACTAGAGGCATTTTTTATGCTCTCGGCAAGGGGACGCAAGTTTAACACCTGTTTTGAAGAAAAACGAAAATCCATTGGCACTTGAGCTTTAATGGTAGAGCAACTCCACATTTTTGTGGCCATAAAGTACCCGTAAATCATCCATTAGCTCATCTGTTGGCACCATATTCCAATCAACCGAAAGCGTATAGTTTGCACTAATATCGGCCTTTCGGTACTCGATAATCAAAGGGCAAACCCCTCGACTATGGCCCTGTAACAGCTGCTTAAACTGGTTTTCAAAGTTTAGCGGCACGCTTTCGCTGTGCCAAGCGAGCTTGATGGCGCGCACACTGGCCTGGCGCTTTTCGGTTAAGTCGAATATGCCATCGGCGCGCATTTTCAAGCCACCACTGTAATCGTCGTTGCTCACCTGGCCTTCTACAACTAATAATGCATCTTTTACCAGTTTTTCTCGGTATTCATTGTAGGTGTCGGAAAATATCGCCACATCTACGCGGCCAGTGCGGTCATCAAGTGTAATAAAGGCCATATTGTCGCCGCGACGTGTCCTCATTACTCGAGCTGCCACGACCAAGCCTGCCACCGTTTGCTTGTTTTTGTCTGGCTTCAGTGCCGCAATACGCGACGACACAAAATTACTGAGTTCTTTGTCGTATTCATCGATGGGGTGACCTGTTAAGTACAGGCCTAGCGTCTCTTTTTCACCGTTCAAACGCTCCTTTATACTCCAACGCCGCACCCTGTGGAATTCTTGGTACACCGATTCGTCGGCATCACCACTGGGTACCACGGCTCCAAACAGATCTCCCATACCGGCACTGGCGTTAGCACTTTGCTGCTCAGCCGCTTTTACCGCCTCGGCGAGGGCAACATACATCACCGCACGATCGTAATCGATATCTACCCCTGGGCCTAGCCGGTCAAAGGCTCCACTACGCACCAGCGCTTCGAGTGCGCGCTTGTTTACTCGACGGCTATCAACCCGTGCACAAAAATCAAACAAATCCTTAAATGACCCATCGGCACGCGCTTCGATTATGTTGTCGACAGGCCCCTCACCCAAGCCCTTAATGGCGCCCAAACCATAAATAATATTGTTGTCGTCATCTACCGTAAACTGAAACTCACCGCTGTTTACGTCTGGTGGCAACAGGTTGAGGCTCATGTTGCGGCACTCTTCGATGAAGGTTACCACCTTGTCTGTTTTATCCATGTCCGACGACATGGTCGCGGCCATGAAGTGTGCAGGGTAGTGCGCTTTAAGCCAGGCCGTTTGGTAGGAAACAAGTGCGTATGCAGCCGAATGCGATTTGTTAAACCCGTAACCGGCGAACTTTTCTACTAGGTCAAAAATCTTAATTGCCAAATCCGGGTCAATACCCAGGCCCTTGGCACCATCTTCAAATGTGACCCGCTGCTTGGCCATTTCCTCGGGCTTCTTTTTACCCATGGCACGCCGCAACAGGTCGGCACCACCCAGGCTGTAACCCGCCAAAACCTGGGCGATCTGCATTACCTGTTCTTGGTAAACAATTACCCCATAAGTAGGTTCAAGAATAGGCTTAAGACTTTGATGCTGGTATTTGGCATCAGGATAGGCCACTTGGGCGCGGCCATGCTTACGGTTAATGAAATCGTCCACCATTCCCGACTGCAAAGGCCCTGGGCGGAACAGAGCAACTAGGGCAATCATGTCTTCCAAGTTATCGGGCTGCAGGCGTTTAATCAGGTCTTTCATACCGCGGGATTCCAACTGGAATACCGCCGTCGTTTCCGCGCGCTTTAACATGCTGAAAGTTTCCGCATCATCCAGAGGAATGGCGGTAATATCCAACGGCGGCTCGTCCTGCTTGGCTCGTCGCCGGTCAATCATTTTGACTGCCCAGTCGATAATGGTGAGTGTACGCAGACCAAGGAAGTCGAACTTAACTAGACCGGCATCCTCCACATCATTTTTATCAAACTGGGTTACCAGGCCACCACCCGCTTCATCACAATACAAGGGGGCAAAATCAATCAGCTTGGTGGGTGCAATTACCACACCCCCAGCATGTTTACCCACATTCCGGGTTATGCCTTCTAGCTGCAATGCTACTTCCCAAATTTCTTGACCGTCGCTGTCATTTTGCAGAAATTCGCGCAGCAGCTCTTCCTGTTCATGGGCTTTGGTTAGCGTAATACCGACGTCTGGCGGGATCATTTTCGATAGCTTATCTGCTAGCCCGTATGATTTACCCTGCACACGCGCCACATCGCGTACCACCGCTTTTGCCGCCATGGTACCGAAGGTAATAATCTGTGATACCGCATCACGACCATAGTTGTCGGCCACGTAGCTGATAACCTTGTCGCGGTCTTCCATACAAAAATCCACGTCGAAATCGGGCATGGATACACGTTCTGGATTGAGGAATCGCTCGAACAGCAAATCGTATAAGAGTGGGTCTAGGTCGGTAATTTTCAACACATAGGCCACCAGCGACCCAGCACCGGAACCTCGGCCCGGGCCCACCGGAATTTTGTGATCTATGGCCCACTGAATAAAATCCATTACGATCAAAAAATAACCGGGGAAGCCCATCTGGATAATGATATCCAACTCAAACCGCAGCCGGTCTAGGTATTCTTGCTTACGCGACGGAAAATCCGGGGCCTGCGTGTCGAAGTTTTTCTCCAGTCGGTTGTCTAACCCTTCATAACAAATTTTTTCGAAGAACTGGTTTTCGGTCAAACCCTCTGGAATAGGGTATTCGGGCAGGTAGTATTTGCCGAGTTCAATATCGAGGCTACAGCGCTTCGCTATTTCTACAGTATTCGTTAACGCTTCGGGGATATCGGAAAATAGTTCGCGCATTTCCTCAGCCGTACGAAAATATTGCTGGTCGCTGTACTTACGCTCACGCCGTGGGTCGTCTAACGCCCTACCCTCACCAATACACACACGCGCTTCATGTACTTCGTGCTGGCTCTGGTCGAGAAAACGCACATCATTAGTGGCTACAACCGGGCACTCGCACTCTATGGCCAACTCCACAGCCCGGTGCAGGTAAAGCTCGTCGTTTTCACGGCCAGTACGCTGAAGCTCGAGGTAAAAACTATTGGGAAAAACCGACATCCAGTAACGCAGGCGCTCGCGGGCCTCGTTGAGCTTGCCCCCTACCAGTAACTGCCCAATTTCACCAAATTTACCTCCAGATAGCGCAATAACACCCTGCGAGTGGGGTTCTAGCCATGAGGGATCGACAAAAGGCTCACCGTGCTTCTGCCCCTCTTGAAACGAGCGAGAAATAAGCGCCGTGATGTTCTTATAGCCCTCTAGTGTGCGGGCAAACAACGTAATTAGAGGGGGGCGCAGCTCTTCATCATCGCTCTGCACGAGCAGATCGCACCCACAAACAGGTTTGACCCCCAAGCCTTGAGCGGCACGGTAAAACTTTAGTAGGCCAAAAAAGTTGTGTAGATCACTGATACCACAAGCCGGCATGCCCTCGTCCACCACCCGCTTTAGCAGGGGCTTAACACGAACAATACTATCGACAAGGGAAAACTCCGTGCGCACACGGAGATGAACAAAATCTGCACTCATGAGGGATCGCTTAGGTCAGGCTAATTCAGGTGCGATTGTAATACAGAACCGCTCACGCCCGGAATCCGAGAATCAAACTTCTACATTGCAGAAGTTTTCACAAATTCGGCGTGGCTCGGTAACTTATCAACGACAGCACTGATCGAACTGCGCAGCCCATCGAGATAACGCTTTAGATCCTCAGCGCTCATAGCGTCTGCAACCGGGTGATAGCCCTCCGGGCTAAGGCGCTGGCCTAACATAACCTGGTTCCAGGAATTAACCGTAAACAGCTCATCTTGTAACCAGAATATTCTGCCGGAATCTTGATACATAGCCATACGGGTATGCAGTGAATCTGGAATATCCATATTTTTGCAGTATCGCCAGAACTCGCTGTCTTCGCGCTCTGTGGCCTTATAATGTAAAACAATGAAGTCTCGAATGGATTGAAGCTCGTCAGCTGCCTGGCGATTGTATTCATCCCGATCTACCGATTTAACACCAGACAACGGAATAAAGCGCATTAGCCGAATAATCGAAGACGCAATAAGATGAATACTGGTGGATTCCAATGGCTCAATAAAGCCACTGGACAATCCAATCGCAACGCAGTTTTTATTCCAGGTTTTTAAGCGTCTCCCAGGTTTAAATTGAATAACCCGAGGCTCATTAATCGTGTCACCATCAATATTTTTGCTGAGTAAATCGCCAGCCTGCTCGTCGGATAAAAATTTACTGGAATACACCAGCCCATTACCTACACGATTCTGCAGTGGGATACGCCACTGCCAACCCGAATCGTGAGCAATAGCGCGGGTATAAGGTAACAACTGCGGGTCGGCCGTTGTTTGTACCGCCATCGCCCGATCACAAAGCAGCATGTTGGTCCAGTCCTCGTAGCCAGTATGCAGCGCCTTTTCGATGAGCAAGCCTACAAAACCCGTACAGTCTATAAATAAATCACCTTCAATACTCTGACCAGACTCCAGATGCAGCGCTCGAATATCACCACTCTCTTCACTTAATTCAACACGGCTGATTTTCCCTTCAACTCGCTTCACACCATCGCTTTCACTCAGACGGCGTAAATATTTCGCATACAAACCAGCATCAAGGTGATAAGCATAATTGAGACGCGGGTTTTTAGTCACCGCGAATTTTCCGGCAAGTGCGGCCTGATGTTCGAGGGAATACTCCCCAAACCCATGATTCACACCTTCCTTTTTTCCTCGTAACCAAAAATGTTGGAATTGCCCGGCCCAGGTTTCTTTACCCGTTTCGCCGAAGGAGTGGAGGTAACTATCCCCCTTGGCTCCCCAGTTTTCGAATTGAATACCCAATTTAAACGTTGCTTGCGTTTCGCGTATAAATTCCTGTTCTTCAATTTGAAGTAAAAGGTGAAATGTCTGCATTGTCGGAATTGTCGCTTCACCGACCCCTACAGTCCCAATTTGCTCGGATTCAACTAGCGTAATATCTAAATAGTGGGATAATTGCCTAGCCATAGCACAGGCGCTCATCCAACCAGCAGTACCACCACCAGCAATAACAACCTTCAGTTTTTTAGTAGCTTCCATCGCGTAACCCTATTATTGGTTTTTTAATTGTTGGCTTTCGTATTTTTCTTGCCCCCAGCGGCACTTTTGCCTCCGCTTTCAAACGCTATCATGAAGCTATTTTTAATTACTTTTCCCCACGTTTAGAAGAGTATTTTTTTTATCAATCAGGTACTTTACATTCGAAAGCGAAGACAAAATCAAATAAGCCATTTGCAATAATCCAGACTTGTGTAACTCTATTACGGTTTTATGATCCAAACTGTAGAGTTTGTCCTGATTCAACGTATAGTATTTGTCGGTTTTATATTGAGAACCGTTGTCGAACGTTATATCGAGTAAAAACGGCTCTATTAGGTCAAGCGATTCATAGGCTTCAAACATGGCTTTTGTTTGTTGCATGCCGGAGTGTACCAACGTCAGCGCCGCCCTCACCTCATCTACAACCGGTGCCGTATTTCCGCTTTCTAAAAAAACCGGCTCTCCACTGGCCCCGTCTGTAATTCTGGGGCTTTCCATATCAATATGAATTTCTGGCTCGTTGCTTTCACTCGCTTTGTTAAACCCAATTAAAAACGGTTCTCGGCGAATCAGTGCAGGCACATATCGTCCCTGCCAGTCATCGTCGCTCAGGAAAAGATTTTCCTGTTCTTCGAAGCCAAATAAAGTGATCGCTTGATATTCGTTAGCATCGCCATTCTTTTGAAAATAAATCGGCAATTCCTTGGCTACATCCTTAAACTCACCAGGAAACACCAAACAACCCGTTACGTTATCTCCATACCGTGCGCGTTTTTTTGTATCTAACCTTAAACTCTTATGCTTTTTATTATTTAACTGCTCATGCCTTGGCATCGTAGCCTACCTATTAGTATCTAGATTGATTTAAGTCATTTTCGTGGATGCTGCTGCTCTATTAGATTCAACAACGTACGATTTGTTGGTAAAGACGACTCCATGCGCGGCCAAGCCGATAATCCTTCATCAATTTTTCGACGGCCAGCCTCGAGATTCGCGCTTACTCGTTCAGGCAAGTCACCCTCACATTCAAACCCCATACCATAGAGTACGTATTGATAACTCGCCGAAGGAAAAACTTCTTCGCTCTGCAAAAGGTCCCTAAAATAGGGCGAACGGTATCGCCACAATTCCAGCAAGCCATTCAGGCTTTCCGGCGAGGACGATAGATTGGTCACTTCGCGCCAATAACCTGAATCTCGGCGCTCGCTCAGCGCATAGTGCAACTTCAAAAACTCGACTATTTTGTCCCATCTATAGGAAAATATGGCATTAAATCGTTTTTCTAGAATAGCCAATGACTTTGTTGTAAAAGGCCATTCGTCTCGCACAAAGTTCGCGCTCAATTCAACCATCGCCAATGCAGAGGCTTCTAGTGGCTCAATAAATCCGGCCGCCATTCCAATAGCAACACAGTTTTTATGCCAAATTTTTTGCCGATGCCCAGCCGTAAATTTTATCTGCCGAACTTCGAGGCCGGAACAGTCCCGGCCAGAAGAATTATTAAGGTATTGCCTCAACTCAGCCTCTGCTGCATCGTCGCTTATAAACCCACTAGAATAGACATAACCCACTCCTCGTCGGGTAGAGAGACCTATGTCCCATGTCCACCCGGAAGATTGCGCTGTTGCTACTGTCGCTGATGCTATTTCCTGATTTTCAGCTTCATATGGCACTTGTACTGCAAGTGCACGGTCATTAATGGAATGCTCACTGCGGTCTACCCAATCAATACCAAAATGCTGTCCTAACAGTAGCGACCTTGATCCGCTACAGTCGATAAAAAAATCGCCTTTAATGTCGCCAGACCTTTCCGTTTTAAGGTGTGCAATATTGCCATCGGCACCGCTCACAACCTGCTGCACATTATCGCTAAAGTGCTTAACACCCAATTTTGTCGTGCAGTGCTCTTTCAGCAGTTCGCTGAATAGACCCGCATCTAGGTGGTAACCGTAATTTAACACTCCAGCGTAATCGGGTGTAGACAGTAGCTTAGGTGCAAGCTGGCGCTCACACGCGCGGCCCTGCAGACCCGTTGCATCGCCGTAATG
Organism: Teredinibacter franksiae; assembly: GCF_014218805.1. Lineage (NCBI taxonomy): Bacteria > Pseudomonadati > Pseudomonadota > Gammaproteobacteria > Cellvibrionales > Cellvibrionaceae > Teredinibacter > Teredinibacter franksiae. Next base: position 1,160,087 of record NZ_JACJUV010000001.1, read on the forward strand.
TAAATGCGAAAACCATTTTTTCCATACGGCGTGAATATCGCATTCAGCATAGGCATAAGGAAAGGTGAAGGGGTGATAATAATGATCACTAGCGGTGCCGTTCCGCCAGCCAACAAACTTGGAACCCTGCTTAAACGAAGCATTGCACCTCGTTAAAAACTCCACTTCTGGTATTCCCATGCGGCGTAGTGTTGCTCTCATCGTTGGCCAAGTGCCCTCGCCAACACCGATGGTAGGAATATCCGGAGACTCAACCAATTGAACCTGAATGCCCGTACCCTGCCTGGCGTTATCGGCGGCGATGATGCCCGCGCTTAACCAACCGGCGGTACCTCCACCCACAATTATTATTTTTTTTATCATCGTACGACGCCTTACGTTGTTTCTAGGCTGCAAAGTCCCATTCTTACAAAATACGAGCACAAAAAAAAGCCGCTGTTAACAGCGGCTTTGTGTTTTTACACTCTGGCTATTCGAGGTATAGCACGATCAACTCGCCCTACACCCCGGCAGTTAGCCTGTGGTGGTCTTAGTAGCTGTAGCGAACACCAAGAGCCCAACGTGCTCCCAAGTCTTCCATCTGGAACATCTGACGCTCGGAACGACCGTAGAGACGCGAGTCTTCACCAGTAATGTTCAAGCCTTCAACAGACACAGACAGATTCTCGTTGATGTCATAACTAACATTAAGGTCAAACTGCGAGTACTCGGCAACATAACCTGGTGCGTTACTACCGCCCTGGTTCAAGGCTGTGAGGTACGAATCACGCCAGTTCCAAGCTAGTCGAGCCTGTAAACCGTAGTTGTCATACATGGCAACAAAGTTTGCAGTATCACTTAAACCCAGAAGCGCAAACTGCTGGCTTATTGACTTATTATCTACAACCAAACCAGAGTCAACAGTGGTGTAGTTAGCTTGAACACCAATACCTGTTTCGCCAAACCAATGCTGTACCGAAAGTTCCAGACCGGTTATATCGTCGTCACGGAAGTTTTGCGGTGCATCTAAGCCCCAAGCTTGCACTGGGTCTCGGCCATCAGAAATAATAGCCGTGGTCTCGTCAGTTGGATCCAAACCTTCGTTCAGCAACATCTGGTCATGCTGATGCGCTTCACTACTTGTATTCCATACTGTGCCATCGCGATTAAGGTCACCATTGGCTGCCTTAGTCTCAATTGCATCGATGGCTGCATCAAAACGAGCACCGGTACGCGGATCAGTCAAATTATATACAGGAGCGTTACCCACAACACGCCCGATAAAGTTAGACACCTCTTTCTGGAACAACGCAACAGACACATAGCTACCTTCAGCATAGAACCATTCCGCAGACAGATCTAAATTCTGTGACTGCATTGGCTCAAGTAGTGCGTTACCAGCACTGGCCTGCTTTTGGTACTGATCTGTAATTGAAACAGCTGAAGCTAAGTCTGTGTAAGAAGGCCGTGCCATCGTTTCACTATAGGAAGCACGCAGCTTAACGTCTTCCATTACGCTAATATCGAAATCGATATTAGGCAGGAAGTTATCGTAGCTGTTGTTTACCGCATAGTTTTCGTTCTCAGGCCCGTATATCAAAGACCAGTCGTTATCGCCATCCCAGCTTTGTGCAGTAGGAACGTTTACAACCGATATAGAGGAAACATCTGTACTTTCTTGACGCAAACCCACCAACAAGTTAGAAGCCATGCCACCAATATCGAAGCCAGCATGGAATTGCGCGTAGAAAGCAGAAACTTCTTCGATTATCTTACGATCCAAACTAATAACTGAGTTAGGCTGAATACGGCCATTTACAAAGTTATTGAAGTTGTCTGGTGTTAACTGAGTGTCGCGATTAACCCAATGCTCACCACCGGCATCAAGTGCCGTTACCCAGTAGTAGTCTTCAGCATTTTCTACTTCGTCTGGAGTACTTGGATCATCAATAGTCGTAGGGTCATCACCGTTTACACGAATACGTGTCTGCGCCATAGCAGCGGCGTTCTCGATGGTTTCCATAATCGGGAAAAATGCACCATCTAGACCAGCACTAAAGAATTTAGCGTCGCCGGTAACGGAATCATAATCAGGGAAGCCATCACCAAAATCACGTGGGGTGAAGTAGTTCGCCCAATCAGAACCCATAACTTCTGGGTTTACACCACCCCAGTTACCCATGGTAATACGTGGGCTAGTACCGTTATTCATCAACGTGTGGTTAACGTCACGTCGAGATTCGTAACCTACTTTCAAGCTGGACTGCTCAAACACAGAAAACATCTCACTTAGATCGATCGTACCATCCAAGCGCAACTGCTTAATATGAGTATCCTGTGAGTCCCATCGGGCTGAACCCATAGCAGAACTTACATCTCCGCCGTCCAAAATACCGTTGTTATTACCTTTATCGGGGTTGGAGTCGTCAATCGTCACACCCATAAGAGGAAAGTCGCCACTCCAATCAGAGTATTCAGCAACGGTAACGTTTGCGTTAAGACCCATTTCGGTCTGGTTGGTCAGGTTATGTGCCCGAGAATCGTGGTAATCGAGAGCCAAATCAATGGTGTCGGTAACTTGATAAGCTAGGTTTATACCGAAAGAGTTGTTTTCCGTAGTCGAATCAAAATACTGCTGCGCGAAGGAAACGTCTTTACCGGCATCTACTGAGTAGGCTTCACTGTATATAACAGGTGTAGCAACTTCTTGACCTTGATCGAATACCAAGCTATCAATTGCACTCTGATTATACCAAGTAGACTGCTGCGAACGGTCTGCTTGGAGCTCATACTCAGAATAGGTGTAATCTACTGTTGCGGTCAGCTTTTCAATTGGGCGAAACTGGAAAGTCAGCTGTGCGTTAGTACGCTCACGATGATTGTCTTCCAATGCATAACGGAGATCGGTAGGGATCGCAAACAATTCGCCCGTAGCAGGCATATTGGTTACATCAGCTCCACCAGGTAGATCGGCTTCTGTATAATCAACAGGGTTTTCAGGATCGGTCATGTCCACAAGTGGGCCAACAGACTTAACCTGCCAATTGTTAACAAAGGCGTTTGAACGTGAGTTATCACGCTCTTGGTAAGAACCCGTTAAAGTCACACCAAAGTTTTCAGAATCGTTAACCCAGTTAACCAGCCCAGAAAATTCTGGAGTAAATTCTTCACCTTTTGCACCGCTAAACACGGTAGTGTCGCTTACGGCTTTAGCGCCTAAAGAAACCTTATTTTCACCCAGGTCTAGCGGATGAACGGTTTTCAAGTTAATGGTGGAACCCAATCCACCACCGGAATTTGTTGCGCGACCGGTTTTGTATACTTCTACGCCGTTAATTCCCTCTGAAGCGAGGTTGGCGAAATCAAAGGCACGGCTGGCGTTATCGCCGGCGGTACCGTTGTTGGTAACGGCTGGCATATTCCGGCCATTCAGGGTAACCATGTTCATCCTTGGGTCAATACCACGGACGGTTACCTGAGCGCCTTCACCGTTAGTTCGGCTGATAGACAAGCCTGCAATACGCTGCAGAGATTCTGCAAGGTTAGCATCTGGCATTTTACCGATGTCTTCGGCAGAAATAGCATCTACCACACCAACAGCTTCACGTTTAACATCCATTGCGGCCTCAAGGGACGCACGCATGCCGGTCACGAGCACTTCTTCTACAGCATCATCTTGTGCAAATACACCACCGGCGGAAGCCAGCAAGCACGTAGACACACTGGAAGCGAGTAGCTTTTTCTTGAAAGTTGGGATAGCCCCCATTTCTATTCTCCTTAGCACATAGGCTTTTTTCTTTTTGTTAATACTCATGCCTCACCAGCTCATAAATCTTATGAATGTAAAGTGGGATGAGAATTTCTAGCCGTCTAATTTAACCAGCACAAACTACAGCTAATTTTTTTTCAGACTTAGCAACATTTGGGTAATGAATATTAATACGTAGAGCAATTTTGAACATTTATAGTTGTCTGTTTACGCATCATATTTGGTCAGCCCCCAAGCCAACGGAGCTAGACTATTACATTATTTTTTGATGTGCAACAAATTGAAGTGCGGTTTTCAAAGATGAAATTAAGGTAAATACTTTTTTGAAATCGGTAAGACCTGAATTAAAGAAAGGTATTACCAATATTTGAGTCTGAGTATTTTATGGATTGCAATATTTTACATTTATGCTTTCTGAGGGTTCCATCATATTAATTCATATATTAAACAACCACAAAACGAAAAAGGCGCCACACAACCCCGGGATACGGCTAACGGGTTAAGTCGACCACTGTATTTCAACCAGTGAAAAACACAGGTTCCGCGCGTCCAGTTGATAACAAGTACTACTGTATTTTGGCGGGCAGATCGACATAACGGCTCCGAAAAATACCGCCGTATCATATTTGACGCCAAACCTTAACCTAAGGCGCTACAGCTAAACCCCACACTAAAGTACCTTGATGCCAGCCCAACAACCCCTCCAAAGCGATTAATGTGCGTGACTACGGTCTCGTCTTAACTCATGACTTTACCCAGAGGTAAACTATCACAGCTCGAATTCCGGCCTACTTTTTTTATTCTGTTATTTACCATAAAGACAAAAACACAACCAAATCAAATACGAAACCCGTTATCTCACTAAGCAAATATATTCAGGACTCAGTTTAATATGAAGTTAACATCCCGTTGTTTTATGTCTCCGCAACCGCAGTTTTTAGAGCACTACTTAAGACTTCCACGCTATACACAAGCTTTCGATTACGGCCACAACCTATCCTATAGTCACACAATTAAACCCAAACCATAGAGCAACAACACTCGACATGCGGTCGACACAAATTGTGATTTATTTATTCCTGCTTACAACACATTTAATTTTTTACAGGACAGAAAAACGCATCCTGTGGATATGGGTGCGCTTGCGCTGAGCTATTTTAAAAACCGATGGGCTCATGCGACAGGTGACGCCTAAGAATGCAGGCTGCGTTGCTGATTTGCAGTTTACTAGCGGGCAGCTGCTGCCAACCGAGAAATGTGTTTGATCTTCATCGCTTAGGTTGACACCTTGAAACGTAACCGAAAGATTGCCCATCACGTTCGCGCGAATCCGTGGCCCCCAAATGTCCGTATGCACCCAACTTTTCGGTCCGCATCCTGGGCAAGCTGGCAACCCCCACCGCTGCGCAAACAGACGAAAGAAATTCATTCCCCCAAGAACAAACCAAATAGGCACTGATCATAGCCTAGCAATAAAAAGCTGTTAGGTTATAGGCCTTTTATGAGATACCTAGAAAGCCATATTATTAGCCTGAATCAGCTAAGGATATCCTGTTGAAACTTAAATGGGAGTAGCTGAAAGCTGGTTAACTATAGGGCTACCCAGATCAAACGCCTAGGCTTGCTTTAACTGCACACAGGCATTACGCGTAAGTAGCACTTTTTACCGCGGCGATCTTCTAATATCTGGCTTGGGCTAAAGGCCTAAGCCCTAGGGTGGCGTTCAATAATTACAGACCAATAGCAAAAAGCGCCACCGGCATTACTGCCGGTGGCGCTACTATGAAAGACCTATCGATCAGACAAATATTTAGAACTTGGCGCGAACACCCAGCGTATAGCGCGCTTCGTACTCACGCTGGAAAGCGTACTCGTCCTGCCACTGCAAGTAATACTCTTCGTAGCTGCCAGTGATATTAGAGCCGTTCAAATACACGGTAACATCGTCCATAACATCATAGCTAACCGACATATCAACGTAGCTAATTGCGTCCTGGTAGAGGGGCAAGTAACCACTTACCTGGCTGATAGCATCGAGGCGCTCGGAACGATAATTGTAGGCAATACGCGCCTGGAAACCGTTGGCTTCGTACCACCCAATCAAGTTAATCTGAACTTCAGAATTATCAGGGAATTCGAGCTCGTCGCCATAAACGTCTTCCTCCTGCTGAGTGGACGGCGAGTAGGTGTAGTTAGCGTCGGCACCGAATCCGCTGAAGAAGCCATCTGACATAAAGTCAGACAACGCCAACTTACCACCAATTTCCACACCGGAAACAGAACCACTGTCCCCCTGCACTGGCGTACTCACATCGATGGTGGTGTAACCTGTCTCATCCGTCACCTCCATTCTGGTAGAGCCGGACTGCACAAAACTATCCACATCGACATTAAACAGGGCAATACTGGCCATAGAGGCATCACCAGCGTACCACTCCAAGCCGAGATCAAAGTTAGTGGATCGCCAGGGTTTTAGTTCAGGATTACCGTTTGCAGAACCCGATGTAGCCCTAAATAGCCCGTCATCTGGATTCCCTGGATTGTCAACACGAGCATAACTGACTGACAAACCATCACCCCACTGATTGAGGTCCAAAGGCATCATATTTTTGGCCCAGGCAGCTCTCAGAATTATATCGTCGGTTAGATCCATACTAACGTTAACGCTAGGCAGCAAATCATAGTACTTGCGACGGGTAAATACATCGCCAATATCGATATTGGTATTGCCGTTTTCCAGCTGATCACCCATCTCATTTTGTTTAATAGCAAGCTGAGTCTCTACGGCGCGCAAGCCCACATTTCCGCGCATCTTGGCATACTCAAAATTACCCTGCGCAAACAGCGAGTTCTCGATCAGTTGAACCTCATAGGAAGTTCCAGGGATGACCTGTTTGGTGGCATTACCGTACAATGTTTTCTGATAGGCTTCTGGGTTATCCAAATCCTTGGGATCAGCAACCCATACACCAGGTAAACCACCAACATTCCCGAAGTCGGTAACGAAGTTCACATTATTATTAGCATCCAATGCCGTTGGCGGTAGTGCGGTGTAGCCAACAAATTCTCCATCCACATTTTCTCCAACGCTACAGGCTTTGTCTGCGCCAAATACAATGTCAGTTGCTTTCCACTGAGCTGCACAGCCATCAGTAACAATGTTACCGTCTTCGTCTTCAGATCCTTCATAAAAATTGGAAAATAGATGATAACGATATTCTTCTACGTTTCGCTGTGAGAAACGAGCACCAAAATCTACACTGGTGAAGAAGCCACCATCATCGAACCTGTAAGCACCGTCAAACCGTAGAATTCGCATCTCGGCTGTTGAGTTTTCGTTATTTTCAGAAACTGATGCGGCAACGTTATAGCTGTCTAAATTCCCCAAATAATCTTCTAGCGTTGAACCAGCTGCCAATCCACCATTAATAACTTGGTTGTAGCCACTAAATTTTGGATGATCCCCTGAAGTATCCCAGCCAACAACGGGATTGTCGTAGTCGTCACCTACACCACGCCAACCGAGCGGGTTGGGCTCAACATAACAACCACCATCATCACCTACAGCTGCTGCACCATCACAATATTCAGATGGGTAAAAAGTGCCGGTACCTGTGTCAGAATTCCAAATACCTGTTGAATTACCATCCATAGTATCGCCTTGAATATAGCCGTGGCGCTTCTCCCGACTAGCTTCGGCGTACACAAAGCGTGTTTTGCTCGTAAACTTCCCGCCGTCGTCATAATTCAACTCAAAATTGTAGTTTTGAGAGTCAGTAAAATAAATATCGTTTTGTGCGAATGATTGAATACGGCGAGGTGAAAGATCTCGGGACTGAATACTTAACCATTCCATTCCTTCGCTTGAGGCGCCGGTTCCGTTGGCAGATACAGGGTCCGTCCACAATGAGCCAGCCCACTTATCGGTGCTATTGACTCCTTGCTTGCGGTTGTACTCATCTTGATTAGCAAGAAATGCATCAGCGACGAATTCAAACCCTTCTCCTAGGTCAGCCTGAAAAGATCCGTTAATACCGTAACGTTCGCGCTCGGTTACTTGATTCCAAGCAACTACCCCCTGCGGAATAACGTAGTTGTTATTAACGCTATCCTGTGGTCCCCAATAATTATGTACGTTATTAGCCCAGCCCGCATCACCATTGGGGCTACCTGTATTGAGTCCATTATAATTATTACCCAGATTTACATTAGCGTAGGAACCAGACACTAAAAAGCCCATGGTATCGTTATTCCAGTTAAATAAACCACTCACAACGGGGTCCGCTTCACCGGAGTCGACTCCTGTCTGCAATTCGATACTAGCAGCTGTAGTTATACCTTCACCAAAATCCATTGGCCGCCAGGTTTTTAAATTAATAGTACCAGTAATACCAGCCGCTCCGTTTTTAGCAGTGGCAGATTTATAAATTTCAGTGCCTTTAAACAGTTGGGAAGGTAGGTCGCCAAGCTCCGCAGTGGAAGTTGTCAAAGCATTTGCGGTTAAAAATGCTTCGCCGTTTAATTGGGTGGACACCTTATCGAGACCACGAATATTGATTTTCCCGCCTTCACCAGCACTACGGCGCACCTGTACACCCGAGATACGCTGCAAAGAATCGGTAATAGTAACGTCTGGCAGCTTGCCAATGTCTTCGGCTGAAATGCCGTCCACGACCTGCACCGCATTGCGTTTCATATTAACCGCATCGGCCTGCGCTTGTTTGATACCTGTTACAAGTAGCTCTTCAAGCATCTGGTCGTCCTCCTGAGCCATTACGACCCCTGAGCTTCCTAAAATACATGACGAGACTGCTACACAAAGAAACTTACGTTTAAAATGAATTGATTTTGCTCCCATGGGTTCTCTCCTTAGCCTATTTAGTTATTTTTGTTAAATATCCACAGCAAGAATCACTTTTATTATTCTCGCCTGATGAATTTTTTTGGGTTCTTGCGACGAAATAACTCTTGTCGAATCAACAACAAATAGATTAAACCGTTAACATGAATGAATGGCCAAAAAACATCCGAACTATTATTTTTATTTACAGATGCGAATGCTTATACACTTCTTACCTTAATCCCCAACTAAAATTCCTATCCAAAACGAACAGCCTGATTAAATATAAGTTGTCGCTCGTTAACAAATAGTTTCGCGGTATAGCTCAGGCATTCTGCATCACCTCAACTTTTATATGACATATTAAACAATATGCAAAGAAGTGCATAATTCGCACAGGATGTTCATTTTTTTTACCGTAAACTGAACAGTGATCGTTTATGAGAGGTTTTAGTTATGGCTATCTGTTCATTTATATTTATGATCAATACCGCCATCGATCTTGAACTAAAGAAGAACGACAGAGTTGTCGTCCTATACATCATTAAGCGCTTTTAAGGTCTTTTGCCGTAACCATTATGTACGCATAAATTAAACCAAACGCTAACGACTAGCACTTTTTTAATCGAACGGCCGCTCCTGCGTGACTTTTAATTTTCCAAAAAAAAGCCAGGCTATGCCTGACTTTTATCCACACTATCAAAGAGATCAACTTACACTTTTTAACTTATCTGCCTTGTTTTTGGCCGGTTTTTTACTTTCAGGAGAGCCCGCCAGGTCAATGATATCCTCATCACGCTCATAACTTTCGGTGTAGGCCTTTCCGTAATATGAATCGATCAATATTTGTTTTAGTTCAGCAATCAACGGATAACGAGGGTTCGCGCCAGTACACTGATCGTCGAATGCTCCTTCGGCAAGATCATCTACCTTCGCCATAAAGTCGGCTTCAGCCACTCCAGCCGCTTTGATGGACAGGGGAATATCCAGATCCATCTTTAACTCATCCAACCAACTGAGGAGAGCCTCTATACGGTCAGCTGTGCGCTCTTGCGTAAAGCCAAGTGCTAAAGCGATTTCACCATAACGTTGACGCGCCTTAGGGCGATCGTACTGTGAAAAAGCAGCCTGTTTCGTTGGTAGGTTGGTCGCGTTGTAGCGAATGGTATTTGATATTAACAATGCGTTCGCTAATCCATGCGGCAAATGAAATTCTGCCCCGAGCTTATGTGCCATACTGTGGCAGATACCCAGGAAGGCGTTGGCGAATGCAATACCGGCAACGGTAGCTGCGTTGTGAACTTTTTCTCGCGCAGTTGGGTCTTTCGCACCATTTTTATAACTGCTGGGTAGGTATTCCTTCAACAATTTAAGTGCCTGCAATGCTTGACCATCAGAGTATTCGTTCGCCAAAACAGATACATAAGCTTCCATCGCATGCGTTACAGCATCGTAACCACCAAACGCCGTTAATGAAGGCGGCATATTCATGACGAAATTAGCGTCAACAATCGCCATATTCGGTGTCAGTTCATAATCAGCAATCGGATACTTTTGTCCAGTAACATCGTCAGTCACAACAGCAAAGGGCGTAACTTCGGAACCAGTACCTGAAGTTGTTGTTATCGCCACTAATTCGGCTTTACTTCCCATTTTCGGGAATTTATAAATTCGCTTACGAATATCCATAAAGCGTAAAGCCAGCTCTTCGAATGCGACCTCAGGATGTTCATACATAACCCACATAATTTTGGCCGCATCCATAGGAGAGCCTCCACCCATAGCGATAATAACATCTGGCTGAAACGCTTTTAGAACGTTGGCGCCTTGACGCACTATACTCAACGTTGGGTCTGCTTCTACTTCATAAAATACTTCAGTTTCCATGCCCTTGGTTTTTAACAATTCAACCAAATCAGAAACGTAGGGTGTGTTGTTATACAAAAAACGGTCGGTAACAATACACGCGCGCTTTTTGTCCGCTAAATCATCCATTGCCACCGAAACCGAGCCTCGACGGAAATAGATCGACTTAGGTAATTTATGCCACAACATATTCTCTGCCCGCTTAGCTACCATTTTTTTATTGATTAAGTGCTTAGGCCCAACGTTTTCAGAAATGGAGTTTCCGCCCCATGAGCCACAACCTAACGTTAGAGAGGGTGCTAATTTAAAATTATATAAATCGCCTATACCGCCGTGCGAGGCTGGCGTATTGACGATAATGCGCGCTGTTTTCATGCGGTCGCCAAACAAACGGATGCGATCTCGATTTTTGTCCTGATCGGTATATAGGCAAGAGGTATGACCAATACCGCCCATCACCACCATTTTCTCTGCCATATCCAGAGCTTCGTCGAATGTTTTTGCCCGATAAATCCCGAGGGTTGGCGATAGTTTTTCGTGTGCAAATGCATCAGATTCACAGGGTTTAACGCCCTCACCGATCAATATCTTGGTATAAGCAGGCACCTCTAAACCAGCCATTTGGGCGATTTGTACGGCACTCTGGCCTACTATGTCCGCGTTAAGTCCGCCATTTTTCAAAATTACCGCTCGTACCGAATCCGCTTCTTTCGCGTCAAGGATGTATGCTCCGTAATTGGCAAAACGTTCTTTAACGGCATCGTAGACCCCATCTAGAATGATCGCGGCCTGCTCAGAGGCGCAAACAACGCCGTTATCAAAGGTTTTCGACATGAGAATTGAAGACACTGCACGTTTAATATCGGCAGTTTCATCTATTACCACGGGGGTATTACCGGCACCGACTCCAATAGCAGGCTTACCAGAAGAATATGCTGCCTTGACCATGCCTGGCCCACCGGTAGCCAAGATCATATTGATATCGGGGTGGGACATTAGTTGATTTGACAGCGCCACAGAAGGTTCGGGTATCCAGCCAATAATATCCTGTGGTGCTCCAGCTGCAACCGCCGCGTCCAACACTATTTTTGCCGCATTACAGGTTGAATTTTTAGCTCTGGGGTGGGGTGAAAAAATAATGCCGTTTCGGGTTTTTAGCGAGATAAGCGCCTTAAAGATGGCGGTTGAAGTGGGGTTTGTCGTGGGCACTATTCCGCAGAGTAGGCCAATGGGCTCTGCAATCGTCATTGTGCCGAACTCTTCGTCTTCGTCTAGTATCCCGCAGGTAGCCTCGTCTTTATATTTGTTATAGATGTATTCCGAGGCAAAATGATTTTTTATCACCTTGTCTTCAACGATCCCCATACGGGTTTCTAGTACGGCCTGTTTTGCTAACGGTATTCTAGCGTCAGAAGCGGCAAGTGCTGCTGCACGGAATATTTTATCCACCTTCTCTTGCGAAAAATTCGCAAATATTTTTTGAGCCTTCTTGACCTTAACCACCAAAGCATCTAACTGTTGTGATTCGGTGTTTTTTTGATTACTCAAGGTCTATACCTCCGGTTTATTTATCTAGCCTTAGCTCTAGCTCCGGGAAACGCTTATGGCATACACCGGAGTTAGACATTTATCGTTTGTAGTTTGTAGTTGTTTTCGATGACCGAACTATATCAACCGTTACCTTTGCCTACATTGATTTGAATCATCGGTAACACCTGAGCCATAAAAAATTGTTCTTTCGCTTATTTTTCATATGGTTAGACAGAGTATAGAGCTGAAAAATAGGTTCTGCTCATAGAATAGCCCGGTAACCAAAAGTAACATTTGGCCATACCAATTTAAATGAATTGGACATGCAATACTAAACCGAAAGGGATTTAGTGCTGGTAAGGCACAGGGATGTGCCGAGTGAATCGCCACCTAAAAAGTTGCGCTTCGCAAAGCAAAAACCCCGGCACATCTCTGTACTGGGGTTTTTAATTAGAAGCCTGACGATGACCTACTCTCACAGGGCGCACCATCGGCAGGACAACCGATTACACGACCTTCAGGTCGCCCGGAGGATGAGGCACAGGGATGTGCCGAGTGAACCGCCACCTAAAAAGTTGCGCTTCACAAAGCAAAAACCCCAGCACATCTCTGTACTGGGGTTTTTAATTAGAAGCCTGACGATGACCTACTCTCACAGGGCGCACCATCGGCAGGACAACCGATTACACGACCTTCAGGTCGCCCGAAGGGTGAGGCACAGGGATGTGCCGAGTGAACCGCCACCTAAAAAGTTGCGCTTCACAAAGCAAAAACCCCAGCACATCTCTGTACTGGGGTTTTTAATTAGAAGCCTGACGATGACCTACTCTCACATGGCGCACAATCGGCAGGACAACCGATTACACGACCTTCAGGTCGCCCGGAGGGTGAGGCACAGGGATGTGCCGAGTGAACCGCCACCTAAAAAGTTGCGCTTCACAAAGCAAAAACCCCAGCACATCTCTGTACTGGGGTTTTTAATTAGAAGCCTGACGATGACCTACTCTCACATGGCGAAGCGCCACACTACCATCGGCGATGCATCGTTTCACGTCTGAGTTCGGGATGGGATCAGGTGGTTCCAATGCTCTATTGTCGTCAGGCAAACTGGTATCACTTTAACCCTCTTCAGCGGCTAACTACTGGCTACCCTAAGGCAGCATCGCGGAAATTATGACAAATAATTTCAGTGAAATAAGGTGGAAATGAAAGAAGTTTTATTCATCGCACTTAAGCTTTACTTAAGTATCTTATCCAGCTGTTGTTAAACAGCACTCGATAACGTGTTGACTTAGTTATCGCTTGGAATCGTAACGTTTTCGATCTCAAAGTCGTTAAACTTTTCAATCGTGCCAATGTTTTATTCATCGGCTTGTCGACTTAACTTATTCCAGAGTTACCGATCGCTCAGTTCTCTCTGTTATATGGTCAAGCCTCACGGGCAATTAGTACTGGTTAGCTCAACGCCTTACAACGCTTCCACACCCAGCCTATCAACGTCGTAGTCTTCAACGGCCCTTTAGGGACTTAAAGTCCAGGGAAAGCTAATCTTGAAGGAGGCTTCCCGCTTAGATGCTTTCAGCGGTTATCCCGTCCGAACGTAGCTACCGGGCAATGCCATTGGCATGACAACCCGAACACCAGGGGTTCGTTCACTCCGGTCCTCTCGTACTAGGAGCAACTCTTCTCAACTTTCCAACGCCCACGGCAGATAGGGACCGAACTGTCTCACGACGTTCTAAACCCAGCTCGCGTACCACTTTAAATGGCGAACAGCCATACCCTTGGGACCGGCTTCAGCCCCAGGATGTGATGAGCCGACATCGAGGTGCCAAACACCGCCGTCGATGTGAACTCTTGGGCGGTATCAGCCTGTTATCCCCGGAGTACCTTTTATCCGTTGAGCGATGGCCCTTCCATACAGAACCACCGGATCACTATGACCTACTTTCGTACCTGCTCGACTTGTCAGTCTCGCAGTCAAGCTGGCTTGTGCCATTACACTAACCTCATGATTTCCGACCATGATTAGCCAACCTTCGTGCTCCTCCGTTACTCTTTGGGAGGAGACCGCCCCAGTCAAACTACCCACCATGCACTGTCCCCAATCCCGATAAGGGACCTAGGTTAGAACCTCAAACATATCAGGCTGGTATTTCAAGGTTGGCTCCACATAGACTAGCGTCTACGCTTCAAAGCCTCCCAGCTATCCTACACAAATAGGTTCAAAGTTCAGTGCAAAGCTGTAGTAAAGGTTCACGGGGTCTTTCCGTCTAGCCGCGGGTACACAGCATCTTAACTGCGATTTCAATTTCACTGAGTCTCGGGTGGAGACAGCGTGGCCATCGTTACGCCATTCGTGCAGGTCGGAACTTACCCGACAAGGAATTTCGCTACCTTAGGACCGTTATAGTTACGGCCGCCGTTTACCGGGGCTTCGATCAAGAGCTTCTCCGAAGATAACCCCATCAATTAACCTTCCGGCACCGGGCAGGCGTCACACCCTATACGTCCACTTACGTGTTTGCAGAGTGCTATGTTTTTAATAAACAGTCGCAGCCACCTGGTCACTTCGACCACCAACAGCTTACGGGGCAAGCCCTTCACCGTCAGCGGCGTACCTTCTCCCGAAGTTACGGTACTATTTTGCCTAGTTCCTTCACCCGAGTTCTCTCAAGCGCCTTGGTATTCTCTACCTGATCACCTGTGTCGGTTTACAGTACGGTCGTCTGTTACCTGAAGCTTAGAAGATTTTCTTGGAAGCAGGGCATCAACCACTTCGTCCAATACAGGACTCGTCATCAGCTCTCAGCCTTAAGGGCCCGGATTTACCTAAGCCCTCAGCCTACAGCCTTAAACATGGACAACCAACGCCATGCTGGTCTAGCCTTCTCCGTCTCTCCATCGCAGTAACAGCCGGTGCACGAATA